>CAMVTS010000113.1 GCA_947170465.1 uncultured Clostridia bacterium | reverse complement strand
CTCGGCAAGCGCGGTGAGCTTGTCGAAGTCTCCGACGGTTACGGCAGAAACTATCTCCTGCCGCGCAAGCTTGCCAAGGAAGCCAACGCGCAGGCAATGAACGAGTACCGCAACGCCGAGGACTCCAAGCAATACAAGATTGCCACCGCCAAGGCGCAGGCGGAGGCGCAGAAAAAGACGCTCGAGGGCAAGATTTTTGTCATGACCGCCAGGGGCAACAACGGCAAGCTGTTCGGCAGCATTACCTCCAAGCAGATTGCCGAGGAAATCAAGCGCCAGTACGGCATCGCGGTCGATAAGCGCAAGGTTGTTCTGGAACGCGACATTAAGGAATACGGCACCTACAAGGCGGAAATCAAGCTCTACACCGGCATTTCCGCGATGATTGACGTCAAGGTCACGGAGCAGTAAAATGGCGCTGGCAGATTATACACCCGATTCCGCCTTACCCTACAGCACACAGGCGGAGCAGGCTGTACTCGGCGCGATATTGCTTGACAGCACGGTCTTTGACGAGGTGCTCGACTACATCAAAAGCCCGGATTTCTTCTTTCAGCCAATACACCGGATGATATTCAAGGAAATGCAGGTGATGATGAATTTCGGCGTGGCGATTGACCCGATAACCCTGATTGACCGGCTCAACGGTGAGCCGGAGTTCCGTGAAATGAATGGCAGGGAGTATATCGTCACCCTCGGCGAGTCAGTGCCGTCCATCAGCAACGCCAAGGAATACGCGCGGATTGTGCAGGAGAAGTACCAGCTGCGCAGCGTGATACAGGCGTCACGCCAGACGATAGACGCGGCGATGGAAAACGCCGACAGTCCGTCGGTGATTCTGGACGCCGCCGAGCAAAAGCTGTTTGACATCCGCAACGAGAGCGAGACCGCCGGACTGGAGCGCGTCAATTCGGTCATTTTGCAGACCTTTGACCGCCTCGACGACCTCAACCGCGATGCGGACAGCAACACGCGCGCGATTCCGACCGGCATCGGCGACCTTGACCGCATGATTACCGGACTTAACCGCAGTGATTTGATTATTCTCGCGGCGCGTCCCGGTATGGGCAAGACGAGCTTTGCGCTCAATATCGCCAGAAACGTCGCCTGCAAATCGCGCAAGACCGTCGCGTTTTTCTCGCTGGAAATGTCGAAGGAACAGCTTGTCAGCCGTCTCCTTTCGTCCGAAGCCATGGTGGGCGGCACTAAATTGCGCACCGGCATGCTCACCGACGAGGAATGGCAGCGCTTGATTCCGGCGAGCGACGTGCTCAAAAATTCCAATCTCTACCTCGACGATACCTCGACCATCACGATTGCCGAGATGAAGGCGCGCCTGCGCCGCCTCAAGCAGATTGATTTGGTCGTGATAGATTATCTCCAATTGATGGCGAGCGGCAGACGGATTGACAACCGTGTGCAGGAAATTTCCGCCATCACCCGAAACCTCAAAATCATGGCGAAGGAGCTGAACGTGCCGATTATCACGCTCTCCCAGCTTTCCCGTGCCTCCGAACAGCGCACCGGCGACCATCGTCCGCAGCTTTCCGATTTGCGTGACTCCGGTTCCATTGAGCAGGACGCCGATATCGTGCTGTTTCTGTTCCGCGAGGGCTACTACGAAAAGGAAAAGGGCGAGGACGCGGCTCCTCAGGCGGATATGAATTCCGGCGAGTGCATTGTCGCCAAGAACCGTCACGGCGAGACGAGCACCGTCAAGCTGCACTGGCAGGGCGAGTTCATGCGCTTCACCGGCGTGGAGAAAAAATATGACAACTAAGGCGCTCGCCGCCTGCCGGCGGTATGAATTGCTCAGCGACGGCGACAGCGTGATTGTCGCCCTGTCCGGCGGAGCGGATTCTGTGGCGCTGCTGCATTTTCTTATTTCGATAAAAGAATTATATCATCTGACTATATTTGCCGCCCATCTCCATCATGGGATTCGCGGCGATGAAGCCGATCGCGATGAGCAATTTTGCAAAATTCTCTGTGAGAATTATAAAGTCAGGCTGTTCACCGCTCACCGCGATATTCCGGCGCTTGCCGCCGAACGGCGACAGAGCGAGGAGCTGTGCGGCAGGGAAGAGCGCTATTCGTTTTTGCAAGCCCTTGCCCAAGAGCACCGCGCCAAAATCGCGACGGCACACACCGCCAGCGATAACGCGGAAACCCTGCTCATGCGCATGACGCGCGGCAGTTCACTGCGCGGCATGTCCGGAATTCCGGCAAAGCGCGGCAACATTATCCGACCGCTGATTACCTGCACGCGCGCCGAGATTGAAGCCTACTGCGCACAGCATCAACTGGATTTCGTGACCGACAGCTCCAATCTCACGGACGATTACACGCGCAACCGACTCCGCCATCAGGTGATACCTCTGCTGCGTTCACTGAACCCGCAATTGGAGTCAGCCTTCACGCGGCTTTCCGAAGCCGCCGGAGAAGCGTCCGCTTATCTTGACCGGCAGGCGCAAAGCCTGCTTTCGGCAGCAAAAACCGCCTACGGTTACGACGTAAAGCCACTTCTGCAAGCCGATTCCGCCGTGCTGAAAACTGCCTTGATAATTCTCTTGCGGAATTATCACCTCTCACCGGAGCAGAAGCAGCTCGACTTGCTTCTGACCGTTCTGCAAAACGGCGGCGCGGTTGAGCTGAGCAAAACGCTCACGCTTGCCTGCGGTCAGGGACAGCTTTACGCCATATTGCCGGCAGAGCCGGTTTGTGTTCCGTTTACCGTTGACATTCATTTTTCTCTTCAAGAAAAAAGCATCACCGCAACGGCAAATAATTCTATAATAGAAAATAAATCCCTGCTGTTCCGAACCCGACAAGACGGCGACACGTTTTATTTCCCAAAAAGAAATATTAACAAGCCGCTCGGCAAGGCGTTACGGGACGCCGGCTGTCCGTCCGGACTCCGTGACAGCGTGCTTTGCCTGTGCGAAGGAAACACAGTACTGTGGTGTGAGCCGCTGGGTTATTCGAAGCAGGGTGAAATATACAAAGCAACATATAATCTAAAAATCGCAATAAACAATTAAGAGGTGTCACTATGTTGCATAAGGACGTAGAATCCGTACTGATTTCACAGGAAAAACTTGAAAATATTGTGAAGACACTTGCAAAACAAATCGAAAAAGATTATAATGACAAGGAATTTATGATGGTCGGACTACTCAAAGGCAGCGTTGTTTTCATGACCGACCTGATGAAGCAGATTAACCTTGATTTTCCGATTGACTTCATCATCGCGTCCAGCTACGGCAGCGGAACAGAAAGCTCCGGCAGAGTCAAAATTGTCAGCGACCTCACATTATCCTGCGAAAAGAAGGATATACTAATCGTCGAGGACATTGTTGACTCCGGCAACACGCTCAACTTTGTCATCAACTACCTGATGACAAAGGGCGCGAATTCCGTCAAGGTTTGCACGCTTTGCGACAAGCCCATCCGCCGTAAGGTGCCGCTGACGCCCGATTACTGCGGCGCGGAGATTCCGGACGAGTTCATCGTCGGCTACGGTCTCGATTACGCTGAGCTTTACCGTAACCTGCCATATATCGGCATTCTGAAGCGTTCGGTTTACGAATAAGGAAGCAAATACATGAATATAAAACAAGAGGTTTATCTCCGAAATCCGGTTGAGGAGCTAAACCGTTGGGAGAGTGAGAAGATTGGATAATAAGAAGAGAGCACGCAATCTGCTGTTGTATCTGGCGATACCGATTATACTCATCATCATCGCCGCCGTGTTCCTGAGCACACGCGGTACGGAGTCACCCAAGACTTCGGAGTTGGTGCAGTATTTCGTGGACGACAAGGTAGACAGCTATGTGATTAACTACGGCACCGGCGCGATAGAAATCACCTTGAAGGAAGGGCAGAAGGCGTATCCCAAAAAGGAAGGCGACAATCCTTCACAGTCGCTGAACCTGCTGGGAAGTGTGTCTGACGGCAATACCGCGCCTAAATCCAAGACGGTTATCAAGGGACAGCTGGCGGATATCCGCCTGTTCCTGGAGGACATCAAGGAGAAGGCAACACCCTCCGAGCCGGTCGCCTATAATCTTGTCCGCGCAAGCGACAATTCCTTCCTGATAGAGCTGATTCCCACGATACTCATGGTCGCGATTTTCATCGGCGCGTGGATATTCCTGATGAAGCGCATGGGTGGCGGCGGCATCGGCAAGGAGATGTCGTTCGGCAAGGCGAAGATTAAGAACACCAATGACGAAAAGCGCAAGACCACCTTTGACGATGTGGCAGGCGCGGACGAGGAGAAAGAGGAGCTGGCGGAGGTCGTCGAATTCCTCAAGAATCCCGAGAAGTTCAATAAGCTCGGCGCGAGAATCCCGAAGGGCGTATTGCTTGTCGGACCTCCCGGTACCGGTAAAACCCTGCTGGCGCGCGCGGTCGCGGGCGAAGCAGGCGTGCCGTTCTTCTCGATTTCCGGTTCCGATTTCGTTGAAATGTTCGTCGGCGTCGGCGCGTCCAGAGTGCGCGACCTCTTTGACCAGGCAAAAAAGAACGCCCCTTGCATCATCTTTATCGACGAGATTGACGCCGTCGGCAGACAGCGCGGCGCAGGTCTCGGCGGCGGCAACGACGAGCGCGAGCAGACCCTGAACCAGCTGCTGGTTGAAATGGACGGCTTCGGCGTGAACGAGGGCGTTATCCTGATTGCCGCGACTAACCGTCCCGACGTACTCGACCCGGCGCTCCTGCGTCCCGGCAGATTTGACCGTCAGGTCGTCGTCAGCTATCCCGACGTCAACGGACGTGAAGCAATTCTCAAGGTGCACGCGCGCAAAAAGCCGCTGGCTCCCGACGTCAAGCTGCGCACGATTGCCAAGACGACCGCCGGCTTCACCGGCGCGGACCTCGAAAACCTGCTCAACGAAGCAGCCCTTCTGGCGGCAAGAGCCAACAAAAAGGCGATAACCATGAAGGAAATCGAGGAGGCGACCATCAAGGTCGTTGTCGGCGCGGAGAAAAAGACCAAGGTCATGAGCGAGAAGGAAAAGAAGCTCACCGCCTATCACGAGGCAGGTCACGCGATTCTCTTTGACAAGCTGGAAACCCAGGACCCTGTCCACGAGATTTCCATCATTCCGCGCGGCATGGCTGGCGGCTACACCATGCCCTTGCCCACGGAGGATAAATCCTACAATTCACGCAGAGAGATGATTGAGGATATCGTTGTTTCCCTCGGCGGACGCGTTGCCGAAGCGCTGATTTTGGACGACATTTCCACCGGCGCGTCCAACGATATCGAGAAGGCGACCAAGACCGCGAGAGCGATGGTTACCAAGTACGGCATGACGCGCGAGCTCGGCTGTGTGAACTACGGCTCCGAGAGCGGCAGCGTGTTCCTCGGCAGAGACATGGCGCGCACCCAGGATTATTCCGAAGCCACCGCCGCCAAGATTGACGAGCTGGTGCTCGGCATTGTCAACGACGCCTATGCCGAGGCGGAGAGAATCCTCAGTGAGAATATCGACAAGCTCCACGAAATCGCCGCCTACCTCATGAAGCATGAGAAGATGGGCAGTGAGGACTTCGAGGCTGTGATGAACGGCACCTATGTTGAGCCGGAGGAAGAGCCGGAGGAGCCGGTTATTCCCTCAGAAGATAATTCCACAGAAGAATAATACTAACGTGGGAACAGCCAACACCTGTTCCCACAAATTGTAT
>CAMVTS010000112.1 GCA_947170465.1 uncultured Clostridia bacterium | reverse complement strand
GACCCTGACCTCGCCGCCAAAATTGACGCGGGCAAGGCGGAAGCCTTCGAGGGCAGCTACCTCGACGAAACCGCGCGATACCTTGTCGATACACTCGAAAACGAATAATTACCTTCACCGGCACGGCATTTGACCGTGCCGGTTTTTCATTGACTTTTGTTGGGAATCATGTTATGATAAAGAGTGGAAAGAAACGCAAATCGAGGTTTTTTCATGGAAAAACTCTTTATTGTCATGCCTGCCTACAACGAGCAGGACAATATCGCGGATACCCTTGCCGCTTGGTACCCCGTCATTGAACGGCACGCTGCCAACGGCGCGTCACGGCTGGTCGCTGTCAATGACGGCAGCAAGGACAACACCTTCTCCATGATGCAGGAATTTGCCAAGACGCATCCGCTTTTTACGCCGCTGACCAAGCCCAACGGCGGTCATGGTCCCACCGTGATGTACGCGTACAACTATGCGGTTGAACAGGGCGCGGACTGGATTTTTCAGACGGATTCCGACGGTCAGACCAATCCCGACGAGTTTGAAGCCTTCTGGGAAGCCGGAGAGCATTACGACGGCATCTTCGGCAACCGCACTGTCCGTGGCGACGGCAAGTCTCGCGCGATGGTGGAAAAGGTCGTCTGCCTGCTGCTCAGGCTGTATTTCGGCGTTAGGGTGCCGGACGCCAACGCGCCCTTCCGGCTTATGCGCGCCGAAAAGGTCGCTCAATATCTCAAAAAACTGCCGGAGAACTACAATCTGCCCAACATCATGATGACGACGTACTTTGTCTACTACAAGGAGCGCGTCAGCTTCCGCCAAATCTCCTTCAAGCCGCGCGAAAAGGGCGCCAACTCCATCAACCTTAAAAAGATTTGCAAAATCGGCTGGCAGGCTGTCAAGGATTTCAGAATGCTCAAGAAAGGCATGAAGTAAGTTGAATAAAATCAAAGAACTGTTTCAAAAATACAAAACTGTTATCGCCTATCTGTTTTTCGGCGTGTGTACCACCGTGGTCAACTGGATCGCGTATATCCTTTTCATGCTGCTGCTGGACAATTTTATCGCTGATTCCAACGTCACCATCATCGTCTCCAATGTTATCGCGTGGATTTTTGCGGTCATCTTTGCCTTTATTACCAACAAGCTCTGGGTATTCGACAGCAAATCCTTTGAAAAGAAGAAGCTGTTTTACGAAATCTGGACGTTTGTTTCGGCGCGTCTGGTAACGCTGCTGATTGAAACCGGTATTCTCTACCTCGCCGCGCTGATTTTCGGTTCGGACAACAACATTGTGAATATCATCTGGAAAATTATCACCAGCGTGATTGTCGTTGTCCTGAACTATATTTTCAGCAAGCTGATTATTTTCCGCAAAAAAGACGATAAACCCGAAGAAAATCAGGAAAACAGTTGACAAAGCGCCTCTGCTGTGCTATAATTAACTATGTTGTCGAAAGGCAGCACACCCTTGACGGAGATTCGGCGCAAGCCTTATCCCAGATATAAAGGTCAGGGGCGGTCAATTGAAGTTGGTGTCGATGACGCTGAGGGTCCACCTGTTCCCATACCGAACA
Source organism: uncultured Clostridia bacterium (assembly GCA_947170465.1). Classification (GTDB taxonomy): domain Bacteria; phylum Bacillota; class Clostridia; order Oscillospirales; family Acutalibacteraceae; genus Ruminococcoides. Next base: position 4,140 of record CAMVTS010000112.1, on the reverse strand, counting down.
CAGAAGTTAAGCTCAGTGGTGCCGACAATAGTGGTCTGGCGACGGGCTGTGAAGATAGGGAGATGCCAACACCTTAAAGTGTCCACCCAATAGGGTGGGCGTTTTTTTGTTTTGAAAAGAGTGAAACAATGCTGAAGGAATTGTTTACAGCCAATCAGAGCGTGTGGGACTTCCTGCGTACCTGCGGCAGGCCGGTGGTGCTCTACGGCATGGGCGACGGCGCCGACAAGGTGCTGGACGCCTTTGAAAAAATGGATATTCACGCTGTCGCGGTCATGGCAAGCGACGCGTTTGTCCGCGGTCAACAATTCCACGGCTTCACGGTACAGCGGCTCTCGGATATCGAACGTCAATATGACGATTTTGTCGTGGCGCTCTGCTTTGCCAGCCAGCTTCCGGAGGTCATGGACGCCATCAAGGCGGTCGCACGGAAGCATATCACCGTCGTTCCGAGCGTGCCGGTATTTGGCGACGTGCTCTTTGACGATGCTTTTGTCAGTGCTCACCTGTCCGAATTGGAGCAGGCTTACGCGCTGATGGCAGATGAACAGTCACGCAGCGTTTTCGCCGGCGTTGTTGCATTTTATTACACCGGCAAGCCGGAGCTGCTGGACGGGATTACCACCGATAAGGACGAGGCGTTTTCGCTGCTGTCCTTAGGCGGCAATGAAGTCTACGTGGATTTGGGCGCGTACAACGGCGACACGATTGACGAGTTCCTGCATTACAGCGGCGGCAGCTACCGCAAGATTGTAGCGCTGGAACCGAACGCGAAGAACTTCTCTAAATTGCAGGCGCGCTGCGCCGATATGCCGCGTGTGGCGCTCTGGGAGCTGGGCGCGTGGAAGGAGAATACGGTTCTCACCTTCAACAACAAGGCAGGCAGAAACAGCGCTGTCGCCGCGAAAGGCGTACAGACGCGCGTCGTCACCGTGGATTCGATTCTCTGCGGACTGCGCCCGACTTATATCAAAGCAGACGTGGAGGGCGCTGACTTTGAAACGCTGCTCGGCATGAAACAAGCGCTGACATACAAGCCGAAGCTGAATTTCGCGGCGTATCACCGGTTTGAGGACATCTATCGCCTGCCGCTGCTGATTCACCGGCTGAACCCCGGCTATCAAATCTACCTTCGCCATCACCCCTATATTCCCGCGTGGGACACCAATTTATATGGCGTATAATACGCTGATTCATTAGGTATTAGTATTACATGAGCAAAGGGCGGTTTATGGGACACCTCTTCCTGTATAATAAGAGTATAGGATTTAAGGGAGGTACCGGAACATGTTCAATTGTTGCTTATTTATCTTTGTGTTTTACGCAGTCGGCAGGTCAGCCTGCTTCATTCTCTTTGGCGGAAAAAGAAGCCGTCAGCTCCGGCGCATGAAGCGCTCACAGCGCTATGCCCTGACGCACCGCAAGCCCATCGCCATACTGCCACCGACAAAAAAGCCGCGGAAAAAATCCGCGGCTAATTATTTTATGATAGGTTCAGCAGCATAGACGCGACGCCGAAGTAAATAAGCAGCGACAGCGAGTCGCAGACGGTGGAAATCAGCGGATTCGCCATAACCGCCGGGTCAAGACCGATTTTACTGGAGAGCAGCGGCAGGCTGGAGCCGACAATTTTCGCCATGATAATCGTACCGACGAGCGTGAGCGATACGACAAGCGCAATGATAAAGGCGTTGTCATGACCTCTGAGGTCAAAGAGCATCAGCTTGATGAAATTCGCGACGGCAAGCGTAAGTCCGCAGAGTGCCGCAACGCGCAGCTCCTTCCAGAGCACGGTGAACATGCTTTTGAACTCAATCTCGCCGAGCGATAAGGCACGAATGACCGACACCGACGCCTGAGAGCCGGCGTTACCGCCGGAACCGGTAATCATCGGAATAAACGACGACAGAATAATTACGCTGGCAAGCATGCCGTCAAAGGATGAAATAATCGTACTGGTAAAGGTTGCCGAGAGCATGAGTATCAGCAGCCACGGCACACGCTTCTTGTATATACCCCATACGCTGGTGCGCATGTAAGGCTTGTCGGAGGGCAAAACCGCCGCCATCTTTTCGATATCCTCGGTGGTTTCCTCCTGGATAACGTCAATCGCGTCGTCAATCGTGACGATACCGACGATACGCATTTCATTATCGACAACCGGAAGCGCCAGAAAGTCGTAATTTGAAAACAGCTGGGCAACCTCTTCCTGGTCGGCGAGGGTGTGCACCGAAATGACGTTTTCCTCCATCATGTCCCTGACCAAATCGTCGTCCTCGGCAAGGAGCAAGTCCTTGACCGTGGTAATGCCAATCAGCCGGTTGTTGTCGTCATTAACGTAGCAGGTGTAGATGGTTTCCTTATCCACACCGGTACGGCGGATACGCTTGATAGCCATTTCCGCCGTCATATCCGGGCGCAGTGAAATGAACTCGGTCGTCATAATCGAGCCGGCGCTGTCCTCCGGATATTTGAGCAGCTCGTTGATCTGACGGCGCATTTCCTTGTCCGCCTGTCGCAGAATACGCTTGACAACGTTCGCGGGCATCTCCTCAATCAAGTCTACCGCGTCGTCCACAAACAGCTCGTCAACGACCTCCTTGAGCTCGCTGTCCGAGAATCCGTGAATCAAAAACTGCTGGGTTTCATCGTCCATCTCGACGAAGGTTTCCGCCGCCAGCTCCTTGGGCAAAATGCGGAACAGAATCGGCAGCTTTTCGTCCTGCAGCTCCTCAAAAACCGCCGCGATATCGAACGGTTTCATCGTCGTCAGGATATCTCTGAGGGTGCTGTACTTCTTTTCCTCCAACAGCACCCGGATGGTTTCCGTAAGCGTTACGTTAACCTGTATCATGGTGTCCTTCCTCCTCATATAAGCGTCGTGGAAAGACGTGTCCGTTAACGCAGCGCCTCAAAATCAAAGGCTTGATTGCAAGGCGCTGCGTTAATGCACAAAGCAGATGAACGCGGTATTCCCGTTCATTCTGCTTCGTCGCGGGACCGCGCCTATATTTCCGTCAGCGTCCATTGATGCTTCACCTCGCATTGTTATTTACACTATTATTTTAGTCCTTTTTGCGTATAAAGTCAACGAAATTTTCTTATAACTTGATTTTTGTGAAAAATCTAGTATAATAGTAATAACTGATGTTTCGTCAGAGAAGGAGATTGATTTATGAACAGTATGTTGAAAAAGTATCTGCCCTATGCGGCAATTATTTTTGTGATTTATATCTTCGTTCCGTTTATCTTTTACATTCCGGCGCTCAACCGCTTTTCCGCTGTGGCGTATTACTTTATCTTTCTCGTTACGCAGGTGGTGCTCTCCGCGATTTATTGCTCCAAGCATGGTCTGGACTTTCTGTTCGCGCTGATTGCGCCGATTATCTTTATTCCTTCCATGCTGATTCACAACGGCGGCTTCGCCAGAATTGAAAATATCCTGCTCGTGGTTATCTATCTTGTTGCCGGCATTTTCGGACTGTTTCTCGGCGACCTCGCCTTTGGTGAAGAACGCCGTAAGCGCGAGAAAAAGGAACAGGAAGCGGCGGAAGAAGTGCTGCTGCAGGCAAAGCGCCGTGACGAAGAGGAGCGCGAACGCATGACCGCTCAGTCCGCTGCACGTCAGAGAAACGAACGCGCCCGCCGAAGCAATCCGCGCGCACAGGCTCCTCAGCCCAGACGCGCCGCGCGAGACAACGACGATGATTTTGATTACGACAAGTATACCGCCGATATGGACAAGGATTTGGAGGATCGCGTCAACCGCCTGCTGGACGACGAATAAACTGATGATAGGCGCCCGGTTCATAACCGGGCGCTCAGACTGTAGAAAAAGTCTAAATGTTGTTTTTACAGGATAAAGTATGACAAAATCGTAGGGGCGCACCCGCGTGTGCGCCCGGGATAGGAAACCGTACGTTTCCACGGCAGATATGGTTAGATAGGAAAACGCAGCTCGGGCGGACACATGGGTCCGCCCCTACGTCAGAACCTAATATTTTGCCATTCTATTTTTTGCAAATATAGTTTTTCGACAAACTGACCGCCCGGTCAATGACCGGGCGGTTTTAGCATGTTTTCTTTGTTAAAAATCCTCCCGGAATAACCGGGAGGATTTCTGTTAATCAGAATATTACC
>CAMVTS010000111.1 GCA_947170465.1 uncultured Clostridia bacterium | reverse complement strand
AATGAGTATCTAAAAAGAGGGTTAGCTATGGATTTTGTAAAGAGAACCTGGGCGGAGATTTCGCTGGACGCGATTACCTGCAATTTCCGCGAAATCAAGCGCAGGATTGGCGACCGAAAGCTGTGCTGCGTGGTCAAGGCGGACGGCTACGGTCACGGCGCGGTAGAGCTTGCGCAGCTCTATGAGGAGCTGGGCGCGGACTTTTTCGCGGTGTCCAATATCGACGAGGGTATCGAAATCCGCAATTCCGGCATCACTCTGCCAATTCTCATTCTCGGCTACACCCCTGTCAGGGAAGCGCAAAAGCTCAGCGGGTACAACATCAGCCAGGCGGTTTTTTCTCTCGATTACGCCAGGGCGCTGTCGCTGGAATGTGAACGCGCGGACTGCACCTGCAAAATACACATCAAGGCGGACACCGGCATGAGCCGAATCGGCTTCATGTGCCAGGAGTTCCCAAGAGATGATAATTCTATAAAAGAAATATGTAAAGCCTGTGAGTTGCCCAGACTCATTCCCGAGGGCATGTTCACGCATTTCTGCGTGTCCGACGAAGGCGACGACGGCAGGGCGTTCACCGAGCGCCAGTATCAAAACTTCCGCCATGTCCGCGAAGCGCTGGAAGCAGCCGGCAGGCATATCCCGATTTGTCATTGCTCCAACAGCGGCGCGATTGAGGACTATGAGGACACCTACTGCGATATGGTGCGCGCCGGCATTATTCTGTACGGTCTCGCGCCGTCTCCCAAGCTCAGCGGCAAGATGAATCTCACGCCTGCCATGACGCTCAAAACCTCGGTCGCCTACGTCAAAACCCTGAAAAAAGGCGCGACGGTTTCCTACGGCAGAACCTTCACCGCCGAGAAGGATATGCGTATCGCCACCGTGCCGATTGGCTACGCCGACGGCTATGTCAGGGCAAACGCCGCCGACGGCTACATGCTTGTCAACGGGCAGAAGGCGAAAATCGTCGGCAGAATCTGCATGGATCAGACCATGCTCGATGTGACCGACGTGGACTATATCGAACAGGGCGACGAGGTGATTGTCTTTGGCAGCGGCGAAAACGGCGAGCCGACAGCCGACTCTCTCGCCAAAAACACCGATACGATTAATTACGAAGTGGTTTGTCTGGTCGGCAAGCGCGTGCCGCGCATTTACTACCGCGGCGGCAAGATTACGGAAGTGATGTATAAGCTATGAGAATACTGGTTGTAGACGGCAACAGCATTGTCAACCGCGCCTTTTACGGCGTGAGACCGCTCACCAACAAGGACGGTCAGTTCACCCACGCAATTTACGGCTTTCTGACAATGCTCGGAAAAATGGAAAAGGAAGAAGCGCCCGACGCGGTGGCGATTGCCTTTGACCTCAAAACGCCGACCTTCCGCCACAAGGCGTATGACGGTTACAAGGCGACCAGAAAGGGCATGCCGCCGGAGCTGGCTTCCCAGATGCCCCTGCTCAAGGAGCTGCTCACCCTGCTGGGCTACAAGCAGGTGACCTGCGAGGGCTTCGAGGCGGACGATATTCTCGGCACCTTTGCGCGTGCCTGTGAGGAGGACAGCAACGTCTGCGTGATTGCCACCGGCGACCGCGACAGTCTGCAATTGGTTTCGGACGAAACCGTTGTCCGCCTTTGCACCAACCGCGGCGACGTGCGCTATACGCCGGAAAAAATTATGGAGGACTACGGTGTCACGCCGCGCGAGCTGATTGAAATCAAGGCGATTCAGGGCGATTCCTCCGACAATATCCCCGGCGTCGCCGGCATCGGTCCCAAGGGCGCCGGCGATTTGATTCAGCGGTTCCACACTGTTCAGTATATCTATGACAATATTGACACGCTCGACGTCAAGGACGGTGTGCGCAAGAAGCTCCTCGCTTCACGCGAGAACGCCATGCTCAGCCGTATGCTGGGCGAAATCCGCCGCGACGTGCCGGTTGACACCGACCCGAGCCACTATGTCGTCACGTGCGAGCACCCACAGCAGGCGCTGGCGCTGATGAATCAGCTGGAGTTATTTTCTCTCATCGAAAGATACGGACTTTCCGGCGTGGAAGCGCCTGCCCCTGCGCAGGAGGAAGCGGCTGTTCTGAACATTTCCGCAGAACCGCTGACCGTGCAGCCCGGAGAGCCGGTCTACCTGCAATTTGAAATTTCCAATAAAGAATTAAAAACCTTTGCCGTCATGCAAAACGGCACGGTTTTTGTCAGTACTGACAAAAATGCCTTCGATTCTTTGTTGCAAAACCCCGAAATCAAGCTCTATACCCGCGGCAGCAAGGCGCTCTTTGCCTATGCCGACAGAGAGGGCTTTGAGGTGAACCAAATCGCCTTTGACGTGGAGCTGGCGGCGTATCTGCTGCAGCCCTCCGAGAAGGATTACAGCGACGAAAACCTCTGTGCCATGCACGAAATCGCTCTTCCGTGCACCGGGGACGAAAACTGTCAATATCTCCTGCCGCTCGGCGTGTACGATAAGCTCTGCGGCAAGCTCAGTAATGAAATTCAGGCGAACGGTCAGGAAAAGCTGCTGAGCGAGATTGAAATTCCGCTGGCGCGCGTCCTTGCCAAGATGGAGAACCTCGGCTTTGCCGTGGACAGACAGGGTATCGCCGACTACGGCGCCATGCTTTCCGCGCAGATTCAGGAGCTGGAAAGCGCGATTTACCTTAACGCGGGTCAGCAATTCAACATCAATTCGCCCAAGCAGCTCGGCAAGGTGCTCTTTGAGGACTTACACCTGCCTGCGAAGAAAAAAACCAAAAGCGGCTACAGCACCAACGCCGAGGTGCTCGAAAGTCTGCGCTACGACCATCCGATTGTCGAGATGGTGCTCAATTACCGCGCACTCACCAAGCTGAATTCCACCTACTGCGAGGGCTTGCTCAAGGTGATTGGCGAGGACGGCAGGATTCATTCCAGCTTCAACCAGACGGAAACGCGCACCGGCAGAATCAGCTCCACCGAGCCGAATCTGCAAAATATTCCCGTACGTACCGAGCTCGGCAGGGAAATGCGCAAGTTTTTCTGCGCCCGTGAGGGCTGGGTACTGGTTGACGCGGACTACTCGCAGATTGAACTGCGCGTGCTCGCGCATATCGCGAACGATGAAAACATGATTGCCGCCTTCCAAAACAACGACGACATTCACGCCATCACCGCCTCTCAGGTGTTCAACATGCCGCTCGAAATGGTCACGCCGCTCATGCGCAGCCGTGCCAAGGCGGTCAACTTCGGCATTGTCTACGGTATCGGCGCGTTTTCACTCGGCAAGGATATCGGCGTATCGACCCGGGAAGCCAAAAAATATATTGACAACTACCTCGCCCATTACAGCGGCGTAGAGAAATACATGGAGCGCGTGGTTGAGCGCGCCAAAATCGACGGCTACGTCGAGACCATGTTCGGCAGACGGCGCTATCTGCCGGAGCTGAGCTCCGGCAAGCACATGCTCAAAGCCTTCGGCGAGCGCGTCGCGCGCAATATGCCGATTCAGGGCACCGCCGCCGACATCATCAAAATCGCCATGGTACGCGTGGACGAGCGCTTACAGCGTGAAAACCTCCGCGCCAGGCTGATTTTGCAGGTGCACGACGAACTGATTGTCGAAGCGCCGCAGGACGAAGCGGAGCAGGTCAGAGACTTGCTTCAGGAAGAAATGGAAAACGCCGTGTCGCTCAGCGTACCGCTGACGGCTGACGCGGCAATCGGAAGGACGTGGTATGATGCCAAAGGATAAAATCATCGCCTTTGTCTGTACCGGCAACACCTGCCGCAGCCCGATGGCGGAGGCAATTTTCAATAAAATAGCGGAGGAAAAGGGACTTGACGTGCGCGCCCGCAGCTTCGGACTGGCGGCAGTGCCGGGCATGCACCCTTCCAAAAACGCGGTTGCCGTCTGCAAGGAAATCGGCATTGACATCAGTGAAAAAACTTCACATTTTATCTACGATTACGAATTATCCGACTTCGAGAAGGTTTACTGTATGTCGGAGGAACATTATCAGATACTCACCCAGAGCGTCGGTCTGCCGCCTGAAAAGGCGGAGGTGCTCGACATCGCCGACCCCTATGGTCAGAGCGTTGCCGTCTACCGCTTTTGCCGCGATATGATACAGACCGCCGTCGAGCAGATTATCAGCAGCTATGAGAATTGACCCCATGCAAATCGCCTGGCTTGACCGGGTTGCGGCGCTCGAAATCGCCTGTTTTTCCGACCCGTGGTCGCGTGACAGCTTTGAGGAGCTGCTGCGGCGCGACGATACGCTCTTTCTCTGCGCCGTTGAGGACGGCGCGGTGCTGGGCTACGTCACCATGTACACGGTGGTTGACGAGGGCTATATCCTCAATGTCGCCGTGGACGGACATTACCGCCGCAGGGGTATCGGTACGGCGCTGATTCAGGCGCTCGATACTTACGGCAAGAAGAACAATCTGGCGTTTATCACCTTGGAGGTACGCGAAAGCAACGCGCCGGCAATCGGCTTGTACAGCCGCTTTGGGTTCATCAAGGTGGGCGAGAGGAAAAATTATTACCATCATCCCACCGAAAACGCGCTGCTGATGACAAAATTTTACTAAAGGAAAACAACTTGTATGAACATATTAGCAATCGAATCCTCCTGTGATGAGACAGCCGCCGCGGTGGTTAAGGACGGCAGAACCGTCCTTTCCTCCGTGGTTGCCTCTCAGGTCGAGGAACACCGGCTCTACGGCGGCGTTGTGCCGGAAATCGCTTCCCGACGGCATGCCGAGGCGATTTCTCCCGTCACCCGTCAGGCGTTGGAGCAGGCAGACGTCACCCTGAACGAGCTCGACGCCATTGCCGTCACCTACGCGCCCGGACTCATTGGCGCGCTGCTGGTCGGCGTGAATTTCGCCAAGGGACTCTCCATGGCGACAGGACTGCCGCTGGTGCCGACGCATCATCTGCGTTCCCATATCGCCTCCAATTATATTTCCAATCCGGAATTAAAACCGCCGTTTCTCTGCCTGGTGGTCTCCGGCGGTCACAGTCATATCGTGATGGTCGAGGACTACACTAAGATGAAAATTATCGGCAGAACGCGCGACGACGCCGCAGGCGAAGCCTTTGACAAGGCGGCGCGTACCATGGGCATGCCTTATCCCGGGGGTATCGCGCTCGATAAGGTCGCTGAAAACGGCAATCCTCACGCCTTTACATTGCCGCGTCCGGTGGTGCATGACGCGCCCTACGATTTCAGCTTTTCCGGCTTGAAAACCGCCGTGATTAACCTGATTCACAACAGCGCCCAGAAGGGCGGGGAACTGAAAAAGGAGGACGTCTGCGCGTCCTTCCGCTACGCGGTGGTGGACTGCCTGACAACCAATTTTCTCAAGGCGGCGCAGGATTTGCGTGTCAACAAGCTCGTCATAGCCGGCGGGGTATCCGCCAATTCTCTGCTGAGACGGACGCTTGAGAGCGAATGCCTGACGCGCGGCTATCAGTTTTTCAAGCCCGAAAAGAGCCTGTGCGGCGACAACGCCGCCATGGTCGGCTCCCAGGGCTATTATGAATATCTCAGCGGCAATATCGCCGGCGCCGACCTTAACGCCTTTGCCACTATGTCAATCGAATGAGTTGTTATTTCCAATTGACAACTCATAGCCGATAAATTATAATGATGATATTAATTAAAGGAGGTTAGCCACTATGGATAACAACTTTGACAACAGCAATTTCCAGCCGAATCAGATTCCGGATCCCAAC
>CAMVTS010000110.1 GCA_947170465.1 uncultured Clostridia bacterium | reverse complement strand
AGCCCCAACAGCCCGACTACGGACAGTATCAGCCGCAGCAGCCCCAACAGCCCGACTACGGACAGTATCAGCCGCAGCAGCCCCAACAGCCCGACTACGGACAGTATCAGCCGCAGCAGCCCCAACAGCCCGATTACGGACAGTACCAGCCGCAGCAGCCTGATTACAGCCAGTATCAGCAGCCCCAGCCCGATTACAACCAGCATCAGAGCAATCCTGTGCAGCCCTACGATTACAACCAGGGCGCTTATCAGCAGCCGGTTTATGACTACCAGAACGGCGGCGTCAATAACTACGGTATGCCCGACAACGGTCCCACCGGCGCAGCGAAGGCGTTCAGCATTGTTTCGCTGATTTGCGGTATCGTTTCGCTGATTGCCTGCTGCTACGCATTCATTCCCGGTATTCCCGGTCTGGTGTTCGCGATTGTTGCCAAGGCAAAATATAAGGGCAAGAACACGATGGCTACCCTCGGTATGGTGTTCTCCATCGTCGGTATGGCGCTGGGAATCATCTGGATTATTATCGCGGTGGCTATGGGCATCTTCAACGGCAGCAGCAACTACTACTATTAACATAACAGGAGGTGACGGCGTTGTATCAACGCTGGCAAAAGGTGCTTGTGATTGTCGCGCCGTTCGCGGCGCTGGCAATTTGTGTGCCGATTGCGTGGTTTGTGTTGCACCACGTCACCCTCTGGCCTTGCCCGAGCTATACCTTACTGCACTTTTATTGCCCCGGCTGCGGTTCTACACGCGCGGTCGGAGCGCTTTTGCACGGCAATGTGCTCCTGTCGCTGCGCCAGAATCCCGCGATTGTGGTCTTGCTGCTGCTCGCAGCGCTCTATTACCTCGAATTCGCGCTGAAAGTCTGGGGCGTGCGCTTCCGCATAGCGCCGCTGCATAATATGAAATTTATCGCCGCCCTGCTGATTTTGTGGGTGGCTTACGCGGTCGTCAGGAATTTTGTGCCTGCTGTCGCGCCAATTTAATTACAAAGGAAAGTTTTTATGTCAAATCCAATTGTAACGTTTGAAATGGATAACGGCAAGGTCATCAAGGCGGAGCTGTATCCCGAAATCGCCCCCAATACCGTCAACAATTTCCTCAGCCTTGTCAACAAGGGCTATTATGACGGTCTGACCTTTCACCGCGTCATTTACGGCTTCATGATTCAGGGCGGCTGCCCGAACGGTACCGGCATGGGCGGTCCCGGCTATGCCATCAAGGGCGAATTCGCTTCCAACGGTGTGAAGAATACCTTGGCACATACGCCCGGCGTGCTCTCTATGGCGCGCTCCATGATGCCCAATTCCGCCGGTTCCCAGTTCTTCATCATGCACAAGGCTGCGCCGCATCTCAACGGCGAGTACGCCGCCTTCGGCAAGGTGATTGAGGGCATGGACGTCGTTGATGAAATCGCCGGGTGCGACACCGATTTTGCGGACAAGCCCCTTGACCCGCAGGTGATGAAGCACGTGACCGCCGAGACCTTCGGCGTGGAATATCCCGACCCCGAGAAGGTATGACAAAAGATATAGTGTTACGCGGAAAAACCGTATACTATATATATAGTATACCAAAATCCGTATACTATTTATAATGCAAATTCTTTCAAAAGGAAGGAGGGAAAGAAATGAACGTGTTACTGGCAGGCGGCGCCGGCTATATCGGCAGCCACACCTGCGTGGAGCTGCTGGAGGCAGGTCACAGCGTAGTTGTCGCGGACAACTATTCCAACTCCTGTCCTGAAGCTATCCGCCGCGTGGAGGAAATCACCGGCAAGAGCGTGAAGCTCTATGAAGCGGATGTCTGCGACAGCGAGGCGGTAGACAGGATTTTCAGCGAGAACAAAATCGACGCGGTGATTCACTTCGCCGGACTCAAGGCGGTAGGCGAGAGCGTTGCCAAACCGGTGATGTACTACCGCAACAACATTGATTCCACCCTGACGCTGCTTGAAAACATGAAGAAGCACGGCGTGAGCCGCTTTATATTCAGCTCCTCGGCAACCGTCTACGGCACACCCAAGGAGGTGCCGCTGGTGGAGACCATGCCCACGGGCAGCCCGACCAACCCCTACGGCTGGACGAAGCTGATGATGGAGCAGATTCTCACTGACACTGCCAACGCGAATCCGGAGATGTCGATTGTGATTCTGCGCTACTTCAACCCGATTGGCGCACACAAGAGCGGCAGAATCGGCGAGGATCCCAACGGAATCCCGAACAACCTGATGCCGTACATCACGCAGGTGGCGGCAGGCAGACTGGAGCGGCTCGGCGTGTTTGGCGACGACTATCCCACCAAGGACGGCACCGGCGTGAGAGACTACATCCACGTAGTCGATCTGGCGAAGGGTCACGTCAAGGCGATTGAGTACTCCGAAAACCACTCCGGCACCGAAATCGTCAACCTCGGCACCGGCACCGGCTACAGCGTGCTCGATATCGTCAAGGCGTTTGAACGCGTCAACGGCGTGAAGATTCCTTACGTCATCAAGCCGAGACGTCCCGGCGACATCGCGGAATGCTTCGCGAACGCCGAAAAAGCCGAAAAAGTACTCGGCTGGAAGGCGGAACTGGGGCTGGATGAGATGTGCTTTGACTCCTGGAACTGGCAGTCACATAACAGAAATGGCTACAAATCCTAAAACTCTTGTCATAAGCGACAAAATAGTATTCGTATTCACAGCAAAATAAACAAAATACGTAAAATCTCAAAAAAAGCGATTTCCAATTTTAAATATTTATTGACTTTTGGGAATCACTTGTATTATAATAGTAATGCTTATAGAAGCATTATACCATAAGGAGGAAAAGAAGAAATGTTCAAAAAAGCACTCAGTCTTCTGCTTGCACTGATGCTTGTTGTGGCTTCCGTTTCTATTACCGCTATCAGCGTATCCGCTGCCGACGGTGACGAAGGCGAGCCCGATACAAGCACATGGTATGTAGTTGGTAACAATGCTGACCTGTTAGGTAAGGCATGGGCAGCTGACGAAGCCAACGCCATGACGCTCGGCGAAGACGGCAAGTACACCAAGGTGTACACTGATGTTGCTCCTACCACCGGCGGTGACCCCATTTCCATTAAGGTTATGAACACTGTTGACTGGATTGGCAACAAGTACGGCAAGAACATCGTTTTCGAGATTGACGAGACTACCGATGTTACTGTCACCTTCGATCCGAACCTCGTAGACGCTACTCAGGTTTCTGTATCCGGCGACCATGTAAAAATGCATGAGTTCAACCCCGGTACTGTTGAGCAGATGGCTGCTGTAGGTCAGGGTCAGGGCGGTTTCCTTGACGACGAGGGATGGAACCTCAACGCCAACATCATGACCGAGGAAGCACCCGGCGTTTACACCATCGAGTACGAGGATGTTGACGCTGCCCAGATGCAGTTCAAGTTTGCCGCTAACGGCTCCTGGACTGACAACTTCGGCGCAACTGATGACGCTGTTAAGGTTGGCAAGGACAATGTTGCTAACTACGACGGCGGCAACATCTACTTCAACGTCAACGAAGACGGCTCCAAAGTTAAGCTGACTCTGGACATGTCCAACTTCGACTACGAGTCCTGCACCGGCGCTACCTACAAGGTTCAGGTTTGGGGTCCCGACGGAGAGGAAGTTGTTGACGCGGAAGATCCCACCGAGGAACCCACTGAGGCTCCCACTACCGAGGAACCCACTCAGGCTCCCACTGAGGAACCCACCCAGGCTCCCACCCAGGCTCCCGCAGGTGACAAGCTCACCGTAACTGCGAAGTCCAACATCGCTCCTACCTTCACTCAGACCTTCGATCCCGACACCGAGCAGATTACTGTTACCTGGTGGATTCAGTCTGAGGAGACCATGATCAACGCTCAGTGGATCATGAAGTATGACAACACTGTTCTGAAGGTTGATGAGACCCCCGGCGTCAACATGACCTTCAACAAGAACGGCAGCGTTAAGAAGAACATGATCTTCCGTGCTACCGACGGTGTTGCAACTGTAACCAACATGGCTCCCAAGTCCCTCGGCGGCAGCGGCATCAACTGCAACGCGTCCAACGCGCCCACCGGTTATATGCTTGTTGACGAGGAAGACGAAGAGAGCAGAATCCCCTTCATCTCCGTAACCTTCAATCCTCTTGAAGGCGCTAAGGGCGAGACCACTGTAGAGCTTGATGTTCAGATCATGCAGACTCAGGGTCCCGACGATGCAAGAGAGGATTACTTCATCAACGATTCCGTAATCGTTGACGATACTATCAAGTATCTCCCCGAGAGCCCCGTTGCTGTTTACGCCGGTCCTATCGATCCCGATTATGTACCCGAAGTTCAGCCCGAGCAGCCCACTACCGTTGCTCCCACCGAGGCTCCCACTACCGAGGAACCCACTGAGGCTCCTACTACCGTAGCTCCCACTACCGTTGCTCCTACCGAGGAACCCACTCAGGCTCCTGCCGGTAAGCACCTCACCGTTAATTCTACCTCCAACTTCTTCCAGGACAACCCCTCCAAGACTTGGGTAGACGGTGACATCCCCAGCCAGGTAACTGTTGAGTATTACATTGATACTCCCGACAAGTATCAGGCTGTCAACGGTCAGTTCTACATGTACTATGATCCCAACGTTCTCCAGTTCAATGAGAAGAGCAACTCCAAGAGAGGCAAGACTACTGTAATGCCTATCGCTGATTCTGTAGTTTGCACCTATAACTGGAAAGAGAACGCTGCTACCTTCAACTTCTCCGACGCTATCCCCGGCGACTACCTCACTGAGGAAGATGGTACTCCCATCCCCGTTGTTCGTCTGGTATTTGACGTTGTCGGCGAAGGTGACACCACTGTAAACCTCGACGTCTACAAGCTCACTCTGAAGGACTTCGAGACTGAGACCGACCCCGACACCTGGTATGAGTTCAACGGCACCAAGCCCGAGACCGATTCCATCCGTCAGATGGTTACTGAGAATGCTAAGGTTTACACTGTAATCCTTCCCGAGCCTACTGTAGTTCCCACTCAGGCACCCACTGAGGCTCCCACTACCGCAGCTCCCACTGAGGCGCCCACTACCGTGGCTCCCACGACTGAGGCTCCCACGACTGAGGCTCCCACTACCGCAGCACAGACCGCTGTTATCACTGTAGATACTAAGGTTGACGGCACCCATGTAACCGAGCTGCCCAAGTTCTTCGGCTTCAACGGCGAAACTCCTGTTACCGCTAACGTTGGCGATACCCTTACCTTTGCTTGGAAGCTTGACACTGACAGCAAGCCTGTAGAGGCTATCCAGTGGATTGCTAACTTCCCTGCAAGTCTTGAGGTTGATTCCGCTATCACTGCCGGTACTGCAATGCCTCAGATCACCACCGGTGCTGAGCTCAACTGCAAGGACGGCGTTGTAATGGCTAACGCTTCCAACATCGACGGCTACACTGTTGATCCGAGCGCTGACTACATCGTAATCTCCGCTAAGGTTGTAGAGGCTGGCGATGCTACTGTTACCATGACTCTTGACGAGCTCAAGTTCAAGGAGACTCAGGAGCCCACTACTGCTGCTCCCACCGAGGCTCCCACTACCGTAGCTCCCACTGAGGCTCCCACTACCGTAGCTCCCACCGAGGAACCCACTCAGGCTCCTACCGAGGCTCCTACTACTGCAGCTCCCACTGAGGAACCCACTCAGGCTCCTACTGAGGCTCCTACTACTGCAGCTCCCACTGAGGAACCCACTCAGGCTCCTACTGAGG
>CAMVTS010000109.1 GCA_947170465.1 uncultured Clostridia bacterium | reverse complement strand
GGTTTTATCAGGTCAGACCAATCAGGTTTTTGGGGTGGGGTGCTGAATAGTTACAAATTTTTCAGAAAAACCGTTGACAATAACCGTCATATGTGATATAATAACTCTCGTTGAGTCAAAAGCTCACAATTTAATACGCGAGTGTGCTGGAATAGGCAGACAGGCACGTTTGAGGGGCGTGTGTCTTTGACGTACGGGTTCAAGTCCCGTCACTCGCACCAAGCGAAGATAATCCGAACCTTCTCCCAGTTGGAGACGGGTTCGGATTTGTCTTTTTCTACGCTTATCCGAATTTTAACAGTAAGAAATATAAGTTTTGATAGACAATTTAATTTTACTTATTTTAAATATTTCCAAAATTTCTAATTGACATTATTAGAATAATTGATTATAATATTAATGAATCTATATGGTTCATTAGTGTTTAATTAAGGGCTGTTTGGCTTTCGAGCAGACAGCTCTTTAGTCTTAAAAAGGGGTGATATCTTGTTAAGAGGAATGTTATTTATTGATTTTGAAAACTTTGATATTTCTAAGTATAGTTATTATAAAAAACGATACAATGATGAAAAAGAAAAAGTAACTAAACAAGGAAATGATGCTACTCAAGTTAGATTTGATAATCCGAAACTGGATTTTAACAAATTACCTCAAGAGATAATTAAACTCCTAAATCAGCCGCATGTCTTGGTAAAAACAATGTTATTTGCTCCCAAACCAGATGATTTTCTTATGAAGGATGAGAGAAGAAAATCTGTGTATAACTGGATAAATGGGATGAGAAACCAAGATTTTTTTACAGTTATTGAAGGTGCACATTTAGCTCGTCCGATAAATGGAAAAGCTTTTTCATCCATGAATATTGATGACCCTAGTACATATTATGTAGAAGAAAAAGGAACAGATGTAAATTTAGCTGTAAACGTCATATCAAAAGCGTTTCACAATGCTTTTGATACTGCTATTATCTTAAGTGGAGATACTGATTATTTACCTGTTATGGATACATTAAACAATCTAGGAAAATCTGTAATTGTCGTTGGTGTAAAAGGACAAAATCTATTTAAGTTTAAACAGCACTCTGATGCTCAGATAATTTTAGATAATGATTTTTTTCAAAAATGTTTGAGATGATTATTTAAGGCGGAGAATTTTTGGCTCCCTGCCTTATTTTCTTATGCTATCTTTTTATTATCTTTTTCTTTCTTCTGCTGTAACCATTCTTTATATTCTTTTTGTCCTTCTTCGGATTCAAAGAAAGCAATAATGTCATCAGCAAACGCTCTTGCGAGGGCTTATAGTTCGTGATTGGGTATTTCACTGTTTTTGGATGCCATAGGGCATCACGGCTTATGCTTTTTCCGGTCGACCTCCTTATCCTTGTGAAATAATTGTTGAATAGATTATGATTTTCATTATTGTTTACCTTTCTCGTCGTAAAAAAATAGTTTTTTCTGGATTAGTTTTGAGATGAACCCAAATCATATTTGTCATCAGTCCCTTCGTTTGTATTATTTTACATACTCATGGTGAAGCCTTCGTCCTCGTCATCGTCGTAATCTTCGTCGTCATAATCGCTTTCGCCAAAGATTTCTTGGAGGATTTCTTCTCTGGTTTTGTATTCTTCTTGTTCATAATCAAGCTCTTGTTCAGGTGTTTTATTTACTGCGTTGGCTATCATGCCGATACCGTAGCCGAGAACAGTACCGAGAGCTGAGCTGTTTTCCTCGGCTTCGATACGCTTTCTTCGCTCGTCAGGGTCTTCGGAATCGTTGTCGACGATTCCGGATACCGCTCCGGCAAGGCTGCTGACTCCGCTGCCGACATCGGAATAATTGTCGGCAACTCTCTGCGTTTCCGTTTCCGCTTTCGCAAGCGCACGTTCTCTGAGATGCTGTTCGTAAAGCTCGCGCGAATCCTCCCAGCCCGTCGGCTGCTTTTCTCCACCGGGGAACTCTCTTTGCCGGAGTTCGAGCTCAATGTTTTCCTTGAGATATTTCTCGTCTTGGAGCTTGATGTCACGGCAGCTTTTGCCGTTAGGACAGTGGAAGGTGAGATATTTTCTCTCATTCGTCCACGTCATGTGGTAGCCGAGGATGGACATGTTGCGGATGAATTCATCCTTGCTACCGCTATACGACATCGCTGTGTCGATATCTTTTGCCAGCTTTTCCTTCCAGCTGTTGCCCCTTAACCGTGCGCGACACTCTCTTGACGACATACTATTTTTGCCGCCTTGGTACGGTTGTAACACGGAAAATCCGTGAGCGATACAGATTTCATCGCTGAGTTTGCGTAACTGTTTCAGCGTGGACGGCGACTGCCGCAGCTTTTTTCCCGATTCAAAGCCTACGGAATTGATAACGAAGTGCGAATGAATATGCTCCCTGTCGCAATGAGTTGTGACCAGAACCTCATGACATGACCAAGCCTTTTCAGCAAATTCAAGCGCGATTTCGTGCGCTTGTTCGGGAGTGATCTTCTCTTTTGGTGAGAAAGATTGCGCGTAATGGTAGAAAAAGAATCCGTTGTCCTTGCCGTAAATTTTCTTAGTTGCCATAAACTCTCGGAAGGAATTCGCTCCGTCGCAGTTGACCCCGCCTATAAGATTTCTCTTTGTCTGCTTATCAAATGTCTTGTACTCTTGCATACAGTAGTTGATGACCGCTCGCATAGCGAACCTGTTTTGTTGATGTTCGGGAATATACATGACCGTTGCCATCAGCTATCATCTCCCGTCAAGCTGAGGATCGCGTCGTAGATTTTGCGCTGACCTTCGATAACGGAATCGAATTTCCCGAAGAAGAAACGCTTGGAATTTATCTTCCGCGCGATTTGGTTGATGTTGTTGCCGATGCGTTTTAGCTCCACAAGCACCTCTGACAAGTCCGTTACCTTGATTTCCGTGTTGCGTGAACATTCAATCAGATAGTCCGTCAAGGTCATCTGCGTCTGCGTTGCTTTGGCTGTAATCTCTTTCTTTTCTGCCGGTGTTAACCGAATTGATAGTGTTTGATTTCGTTTTCTATTTGCCGTAATTGTTACCTCCGTGGTTGTTATAAAAGTGGGTCCGGGCTTCTGCCCGGCTTTTTGCGTTTGGCGGACAGCCGGGCGCTCTGCTTGCCTCAGCTGAAGCTGAGTAAGAGCGGGGTTGTGTAACACGCTCTCACGCAACAACAGGGACGGCAGTTTTGACACCGCTAATTTTGCCGTCATTAACGTCACTGCCGTCACTTCTGGAATCATAACGGATATTGAGGAAACGCTTTCCGTTGCTTCTGCCCGAAACAAATTACCTGTTTTAGGCACACCGCCTATCATAGCGACACCCTGCGGCAGAAGTCCCTCAACGCAATAGCGAATAGACTCTAATCGCATATCCATTAATGTTTCGCCGTCGATGCATTCTAATTTTTTTGTTTTCATATTATCGTTTTCCTTTCATAGATTTTTTAGCTTTTGTTGTAAAACTTGGCGCTATCATAAATCACCAACTCCTTCCTCATAAATATTTTCCAGACAAAAAGAGCCTTGCAGAGATTAACCAATCAGTTTCCGTTAGGCTAATCTCTACAAGACTCATAATTATTTGGTTATGTTTGGAATCCATAAAGAACGTCTTGCTGACATGCTGAACTGTTCACATGCCCTATCTCGCAGCACCTTTTCCAAGGGTACAGTATTATTATACCGGATTCAGAAAACCTTGTCCAGTTTTCGTAAAGCTGTGGTATGTAGAAATCCAACATCAAAACAAGACGTTTCCTGTCTGGATTGCACAGGAGATTGCAAAAGTGGGAGTAGTATTCTTTTTTGCAATATTATTGTGGAAGTATTGTTTTAACGATTATACTTGTCGCGGACAAATTAAAACCTTCAACAGACAAATTATCCTCTCACTATATCAATGTCAAATTTTTTGAAAAGTCCGTAAAATGCTGTGACAACCTAAAACCGTTTCCTGAAAAGTTGTGAACAACGCGATCACGGACTGCGACAAATCGGGTGTGGTGGTTTTGTTTGGCTTGGTCGGGTACGACTGCGAGCTTTTTATTTGCGCGACACGGGGCGAATTTTCGCGCATTAGCTTTTGCTGCTTATGGCTTCTGTTAAAAGCCTGACCGCCAAAGAAAAGCCTCGGCAAAACGCATGGCGTTCGCCGAGGTTCATTAGCTCTGTGTTATTGTCTTTGATTTTTTCAAGTATAATTTTCTGCTGTTCTGTCAGCGTTGCGGATAACTCCTGCTCATGACGAATTACCAGCTTTGCGGTTACGTCATACTCGCTGCCACGTTCCACTTCATATTCATGCGGAGCGATGTTGCCGTAGTAAAGATTTTCCAGAGTAGTCATTGTGCTCACCTGCCTTTCAAGCATAACAACATACCACAGGTTGGGTGGAAAGTCCAGAGAAAACAAGAGGCATCTCAAAAATCTTTACCTAAAATTTTACGGCATTTCGCCCTCATACTGATCATCAGGATTGCCGGATGTTGTGATTACATCTTCCGTATGAAATTTGATGATTTCCAATTCAGCTTGCTGATACAGTTCTTTTTCCATTAAGCGACCTCCTATATCTCAAAATAAGTATTCGCTGCTACGTTATAGCGATAAGTCGCTTTTACCAGCTCTTTTGTGTTGTCGCTGACTTTATCGGAAGCAAGACAACGCCTAATGTAATCGTTAACAGAGTATTTACAGGTTTTATCTTTGATAGTAAGCGCATACGGCGTATCAAGATTAGGTGCGCTTACGCCTTTCTTTTCAAAGTAAATAGCGCCGTCTTTTTCAGTATAACCAACTGCTGCGCCGTCAAAGATAACACTGTCCTTAACCTTGTTAAAGCTGTCCCAATCGGTGACATAGTAGTAATGGCGGATGGAGGTTTCTGAAAGATAAACTACGGTGCTGCCTTTGTATTGTAAACCATACTCAGATAAATCCATATCCATATTTTCCTCTGTCGAAGTGATTGAATCAGCAGATACAGGATCCGTAGAATCGTTAAAGAAATCCGTTCCTTCATTGGCAAGATTATCAGGATTACGGTCGAAGGTTATTTGCGCTTTTGTTCCGTAATCAAGCATAGTTTTGACGAGCTTCACCAAATCATTATATCTCTGCTCGCCGTTTCTGCCTGCGTTGTTTTCAGCGGAAATATAACTATCCATGAAGTTGTTCTCGTTATTCAGAATCACTTTAGCATACTTCTGTGCAGAGTAAGTATCCGGCTTGCTTTGCATTACACCGTCAATAGTCACAACCGCAGTAACGTCATATGTCATTTCTGCAACAGGAATAGGACAGGTTGCTTTATAGCCGTAATCGGTTTTATCATTCGGAGCCAATGTGACGGAATAAGATTTTTCTTTGCCATTTACTGTCCAAGTAAAATCAACCGTTACCTTGCCGTTATCTACATCGTTATCGGGAACATCAACAAAGTAATTAATTCCAATGTCACCATTGAGACTAATGGAATGCCCAGTTATTCTTGAATCAATAAGTGTTAGTGCATTGATTAGTGAATCATTCCCTGACTTGTTTATAGATAAATCATCAAGGCTTTCTCCATAATAATAAGCTTTTTGTAAATTATCGTTTTTATAAAAAGCATAGCTGTTAATTGTTTTCAAAGATGAAAAAAGTCTGACAGAATTAATACAATTACAATTCATAAAAGAATAAGCATTAATGCTTTCAACATTTTCCGGAATGACTAAATCCGTAATTAGCTCTCCATTAAGATATAA
>CAMVTS010000108.1 GCA_947170465.1 uncultured Clostridia bacterium | reverse complement strand
GTTCATTTGTTTATTTGAGTATAGCACAGAAAAGGGGAGATGTCAAGGGAGGTGGCACGGCATTTATGCCGTGACGGAGGATTCCCGGCACCGTGCTGTCCTGGTTTTTTGTGTCGTCAGCACGCCCATGCCGCCGTTCAGACGCAGGAGGGGGAAATGGGAAAATAGCAGGGTGTTTTGTAAAGTATTCTATAAAAAATATTTTTCCGGCTCCCTCGCGCGTTAGAAAAATATAGAAAACTTTACATTTCCCCCCTCGAAATTCCCATTTTCCCCTACTACCTGAATCCGACTTTTCCAAACCACCGCACTGTCCAACTGATAACGGATAACTACCTCCTCACCATTTCTATCCACTTATCCCTTACCACTCACCTCTTGCCAAATCCCTGCTTCTGCTTTATAATAGATGAGTAAACCAAAAAAGGAGTGATTCCATGGTACACTGTCCGTCCTGCGGCGCCGGATTGCGGTTTGATATCGCGACGCAGAGCGCTGTCTGCGATTACTGCAACAACCGCTTTGACCCGAAGAAGATAACCGACAGCACCTTTGACGACGCCAAAACCCAGAAAACCTACGACAGCTACGCCTATATCTGTCCGACCTGCGGCGCTGAGGTCGATACGACCGACAAAAACGACGCGGTTGGCTTTTGCCCCTATTGCGGCGGCGCTTCCATGATATTTGACAAAATGCGCCGCGACTGGGCGCCCGACAAGATTATTCCCTTCCAGATTACCAAGGAGCAGTGCAAGGAATTGTACGTTGCCGAGGTCAAAAAGCACCCGTTCGTGTCGTCCAAATTCCGTGACCCGGCGCTGATTGAGAGCTTTCGCGGCATCTACATGCCCTACTGCGATTTTGAGGGCGTGCTGGACGACCCGGTCGTTCTCAAAGCCCACGGCATGGAATACGACGTGGGCAACTACGATTACCGCACCGATTATTACGACCTCCGCGGCATGGCGCATTTCAAGGTCAGCGGCGGCACCTCGCATGACGCTTCCGTCGCCTTTGACGACCATATCAGCGAGCGCCTTGCGCCCTTTGACAGACGGCACGAGCACAACTTCCGTCCGGTCTATCTCAGCGGCTTCTACGCCGAGGCAGGCGACATCAGCATGAACGAATACGGGCCCGTGCTGTGGGATAAAATGCTGCCGGTGGTGCTCGACAAGATAGAGAATGACGAGCAGGTCAAAAATGTGATTCCCAATGAACACCTGAAAATTGACGATTCCAGAACCGACAACAACGTCCCGATGAAAATTGTCGCCGGCGGGCGCAGGCTCTATCCGGTCTGGTTCATGAGCTACCGGCGCGGCAAGAAAATCACCTACGCCGCCGTCAACGGTCAGACCGGCAAGGTTGTGGCGGATTTGCCGCTCAGTCCGCTGAAAATATTACTTGCGGCGCTGATTTGCTCGGCGGCGATTTTCGGCTTGTTATTCCTGTTAATGCAATTCCTGCCGACCCTGCCGGCGGTCACCACCCTCGGCGTGTGCACCATGCTCGGACTCTCCGGCATGTATATATTACAGCATTTCTACATCAACACCGTCGGCGGCACCCTCGGTCAGGACGAGCTCAAGAAAAAGCTCTCCGTACCCTTTGTGATATTATCCCTCGCGGCTACCGTCGGACTGATACTGATGACGACCGACGGCACCTATGAGCAAAACCGGCACTTGCTGGGACTCGCCGCCACGCTGGTATGTCTGGGCGTACTGATATTCAAGTTCTATATTCCGCAGACGAAGCTCACCCGCATGATTAAGAAGATTGAGCTGAAGGGCGCTTCCATGCAGACGAACGGTATTCTGGTGGAAGCCAAGCGCTTCAATATCATCAACACGATTGTCCGCGCAATTCTGTACATCACCCTGTTTTCCATGATTCCGGTGATTATCGGCGGCTCTCTGGGCAGCGTGGGCTGTTACATTCTCGCGGCGATTGAGGCTGCCGGACTGTTTGTGCTGGCGCTTATGCACATTCTGTTCCAAACCAGAATCGCCTCGCGCAGACTGCCGCAATTCAACAAGAAAGGAGCGGCTTATGATGAAAATTAAAACTTTCTGTATCGCGCTGGCGCTGCTGCTCCTGTTGTCCTCCGGCATTGTCGTTTCCGCCGCCGGAAAGGACTATGTGAACACCGAAACCAAGTACAAGGCACTGGTGATTGACGAGGACGATTTGCTCTCGGACACTGAGGAAGCCAAGCTGCTGGAGGATATGCAGCCCTTGACGGAATACGGCAATATCGCCTTCTGGACGACCACCGAGAACACCTCCAACGAAATCGAGCAGGCGCGTCTCAAGCGCAAGGAGCTGTTCGGCTTTGAAAGCGGCGGCGTTTTTGTCATCAACATGAAGGTGCGCAAGCTGACGATTCAGAGCTACGGCAGGATTAACGATTACGTCAACGATTCCTACGCGCGTTCCATCACCAACAACGCGAGTCGTTTCGCGACCTCCAAGGACTACTACTCCTGCGCCAAAACCGCCTTTACGCAAATGCTGCAACTGTGCGAAAAGCAGCATATCAGCGAACCGCTCAAAATCAGCGGCTACGTCGTGATTTCGGTCATGCTGGGCTTGATGATTGCGCTCGGTATCGCCTTCTCCAAGCGGCAGAATCCGCTGCTGCAGTACGAGGTTGAGGACTACGGCAAGCGCTTCCGCGCCGAAGGCGGCTTTGAAGGTCCGGTGACGGCGAGCTTCACCGGCTATACCACGGCTCACCGTCCGCCTGCGCCGGTGATTACCTTCTCGTCCGGCTCCGGCTGTTCCAGCGGTTCGAGCTGCTCCAGTTGTTCGAGCGGTTCCAGCTGCTCCAGCTGCTCCAGCTGCTCCAGCTGCGGCGGAGGCGGCTGCGGCAGCGGCGGCAGCTCCTCCTTCTGATATGGAACAGACCTACAGGGACTTCACCCTGCAATGGCACATCACCCACCGCTGCAACCTGCGCTGCAGGCACTGCTACCAGGACGACTACAGCGCTTTTGACAGCGACGGCGCCAAATTGGTGCTCGACCAGTTCAGCGAGGTGATGAAGGCTTACAATTGTGTCGGACGGCTGAACCTCACCGGCGGCGAACCGCTGACACATCCGAAGCTGTTTGATATTCTTCACGAGGCGAGAGCGCGCGGTATGCGCACCGGCGTACTCACCAACGGCACCTTAATCGGCGAATGGGAGGCGCGACGCCTGAAGGCAAGCGGCGTGGACTACGTGCAGGTCAGCCTGGACGGCTGCGAAAAAACGCACGACAAAATCCGGGGCAAGGGCAGCTTTGACCGCGCGGTCAACGGCATTATCGCCCTGCGCGCGCAGGGGATTTTTACGAGCGTTTCCTTCACTGCTCAGCGACAGAATCAGCGTGAACTCGCAAGGCTCGCGCGCTACTGCGACAGCCTGGGCGCGGACAAGCTCTGGTTTGACCGCGTGGTGATTCCGGCTGACGAGGACAAGGAACAGCTCACGCTTTCCGCGCCGGAATTTCAAAGGCTGTGCCGCACAGCGGCAAGGCTCAACCGGCGCGGCAAGGTGTTCTGCGGCCGTTCGCTGCAATTTCTGCCCTGCAAAAACAAGCTGATTTACCACTGCGCCGCCGGAGAAAATCTCCTGATTGTCCTCGCAAACGGCGATGTCATGCCGTGCCGGAGACTGCCGCTTGTCATCGGCAGCGTCCATGAAACGGATTTGCTGACCCTGCACCGGCAGCACCCGGTCATGCAGGAGTTGCGCGGCATTGGTATTCCGCAGGGCTGTCAGGCGTGTCAGTACGCTGAAACCTGCCGCGGCGGCTCCAAATGCATCGCCTACGCCAAAACCGGCAGGTACGATATTCCCGACCCCGATTGCCCGTTGGCAAAAAAAGACCCGACGCTGTTTTTCCAGCATGCTGAATCCGGCTCCGTGTGAGCCGGATTATTTTTTTCAATAATTTTTGAATTGTTTTGAAAACGCCTGTTTTTTGTCATGATTTTGTCATAGTCAGTCTGTTATACTGTAGTCACAACAGAGGGAAACAAAACACAAGCCCCTGTGAAAAATAAAAAAATTCAAATGGAAAAGGGGAAATCACCATGACCAACAACAACACTCACTACAACGACAGAATCGAAGCAACCGTAACCGAGATGAAGGCAGACAGAAAGAGACAGAGGCGCCAGACAACCGCTCCCATCATCATCACCGGCATCGTCTCCATGGCGCTGATTGCAGGCGCGTCCGTCGGCGGCGTAGCGCTGATTAAGAACATCAATCCGGCAAAGAACGCCACCCAGTCCGCCGCGACAAAAATCACCAACAGCGCACAGTCCGTCGCGCAAAAGGCATATTCACAGAACAGCAACACCGCGGTCAAGGCGACCGAAGCCGCCAAGCCGCAGACCAATGTCACCTTTGAGAACAAGACCGAAAAGACCTGGAGCGCGCCGGTAAAGGCAGAGAGCGCACAGGAAACCAAGGCAGCCGAGACCGCCAAGTCCGGCAAGCACCACAGCGGCGCCATGAACACCGCCAAGGGCACGCCGCTTCACTTCCGCGCAACCGGCAAGACCTCCTACGGCTATGACTGGAATTACGAAGGCGGCAGCGGACTTGTCAAGGTAGGCTGCGACTACACCTTCGCAAACAATGAATACGATTTCAGCCTGATTGGCAAGGCGCCCGGCGTCGGCACCATCAAGCTCTACTACAACGTTGGCGACAACACCAAGGCTTCCGCCACCATCAACTTCACCGTTGACGAGCACCTGAACGTGACTTACCGCTAACCGCTTACCAAGAATCAAAATTGCTTTTTCATTTTGATTTTCATATACACACAGCGCCGGCTCAGGAATTGCCCTGAGCCGGTCTGCTTGCCGAAAAAGGTAGGATTATCGCGCAAACCTTTCCTTGTGTCATTCTGAGCGTAAGCGAAGAATCTCGCGCAGAACGTTTGAAAAAAACTGAATCATCAGCGACTATCACACTTTGGAGTCCGAGATTCTTCGGGCGTTGCCCTCAGAATGACGCTACTCTAGGTTTTGCTTGTCATTATTTTGAGACTTTTTCTACAGTCTGGCCGGCTCAGGAATTGTCCTGAGCCGGTACTGTTGTTTTACGTGCCGGAGTAATGATTGACGAATCCGGTCAGTTATGATACAAGGGAAGTGAACATTTGAAGGAATCGATTATAATACTATTCTTAAATAAAATCCTTAAACAGCTGTTGCGGAAAATTCCGCATAACGGCGTTGTCGTCCTCGGAATCCGTCTCCGTTGTATGGGTGCGGTGCCCAAAATCAAAGATTTTGACCGCACCTCAAGGATTCCTGCGTCCTCCGCCTTGTTCTGCGAAATTTTCCGCTAACTTCTGTTTTTAAGTCTTTTAATTAAGAATAGTATAAAAAGGAGAAATGAACATGAACATTGACGCACTGACAGAATCATTTAAAATGAAATACGAGAAATTCATCATCGCCTGCGATATCATCATTGCAAGCGACGACGTGATTGCCACATCCGAAACGGAGGCTGCAAAGGCGCTCAAAGCGACCTTGAAATAAGCATACCTTCCCCTGAAACTTGCCGGACTTGTTTCAGGGGATTTCTTTTTTTTAAAAATAGGCTATCTATTGACACAATTGGAATTACCGTGTTTGACTTTATCCAGACCGTCAACGGTATCTTTAACGAAACCTTCAAAAAAGATTCGGCGGCAGCTTCCCTGTCGTTCGGCGTGTTTGTTTCCTACTACAAATTCCCGCTGTATGAAGCG
>CAMVTS010000107.1 GCA_947170465.1 uncultured Clostridia bacterium | reverse complement strand
CGCATACCGACGGTCTCGCCGATTTTCGCGCTGGAGGTGGAGTGCACCAGAATCTCGCATTTGCCGCAGCGGACGCTCATCTCGTAGTGAACGCCCTTGAAGGTGACCTTCTCGACCACGCCGACAAGCTGTCCCTGCTCGGGAGCGGTGAGCATGATGTCCTCCGGACGAATCACCACGTCCACCGGCGCGTTTTTGCCGAAGCCCTTGTCCACACATTCGAGCTCCTTGCCCAGAATCCGGATACGGCAGTCGTCAATCATGGTGCCGTTGAGGATATTCGCCTCGCCGATAAAGTCCGCGACAAAGGCGTTGACCGGCTCGTTGTAGACCTCCTCGGGCGTGCCGATCTGCTCAATCACGCCGTTGTTCATGACGACCACGCGGTCGCTCATGGTCAGCGCTTCCTCCTGGTCGTGGGTGACGTAGATAAAGGTCTTTTGCGTGCTCTTCTGGATTTCCTTGAGCTCCATCTGCATGTCCTTGCGCAGCTGCAAATCGAGCGCGCCGAGCGGCTCGTCCAGCAGAATAATCTCCGGGTCGCAGACCAGCGCTCTCGCTATGGCAACGCGCTGCTGCTGACCGCCGGACAGCTTCTGAACCGGGCGTTTTTCGTAGCCCTTGAGGTCAACGACCGCCAGCATGTGCTTGACCTTGCGCCTGATTTCGTCCTTGGGCAGCTTTTTGAGCTTTAAGCCGAACGCGACGTTGTCATATACATTTAAATGGGGGAACAGTGAGTACTTCTGGAAAACCGTATTGACGTTCCGTTTGTGCGGCGGCAGACCGTTGATGCGCGCGCCGTCAAAGATGACGTCGCCGCTTTCCGGCTCCAGAAATCCGCCGATAATCCGCAGCGTGGTGGTCTTGCCGCAGCCGCTGGGACCCAGAATCGTCACAAATTCCTTTTCGTGAATATCCAGATTGATATGATTGAGGATAACCTCGCCGTCAAAACGGAGAAAAATATCCCTTAAGGATACGATAACCTTCTTAGCTGACTGTTCCATTTATGCACCCCTGTTCGTATTTTTTTGCCTATAAAGTCATTATAGATTATATGATAAACGACCTGAAAAGTCAATAATGATTTAAAGCGAAAAAGCAAGATAGTTGCCGGTTTTGACAAATAACCATTGACAAAATGGCACAAAAAGGATTATTGCCGGAACAGTCATTGACAGAAAGACCTGAAAAATTGCATTAAAAATTCCCTTTAGTAGGTAATTTCAAAAGTTCACAAAAAATTTGTCACTAATTTGTAATAAAAACCATATACTTTTGAGAAACAATTTGATATAATGATAATGAAATATTATGAAAGGATGGTTTTTGAATGAACATGTTCAAAAAACTCGTAAGCATCGTTGCAGCAGCGGCATTGCTCACGTCTTCCATGGCATTCACCTTCTCAGCCGGCGCGGCAAGCGTTGACCCGACTGATGAAGTCTCCGCAGACGCTCATCTGCAGGCGAATGTCCAGGACGGCGTCGTACTGCACGCGTTCAACTGGTCTTACAACGCAATCAAAGAGGCCTTGCCTTCGATTGCTGCGGCGGGTTATTCCACTGTTCAGACCTCTCCTGTTCAGCAGCCTAAGGACTACACCCCTTCGACTGACGTAGCAGGACAGTGGTGGAAGCTCTATCAGCCTGTCAGCATGTCGATTGCCAAGAATTCCTGGCTCGGTACCAAAGCAGAGTTGACCTCTCTTTGCGCCGAGGCTGACAAGTACGGTATCAAGATTATCGTTGATATCGTATCCAACCACATGGGCTCCAAGGTCAAGACTGACCCGAACTCCCTGAGTGACGACATCAAGACCTACGAACCCACCATGTACAACAACAAGTCCACCTATTTCCGCAACAATAGTCTCCAGCCGGATGACAACAACGTACAGAAGATCGTTCAGGGTCACCTCAACGGCTGCCCTGACCTCAACACCAACAATACCCAGACGCAGAACAAGGTCGTCGACCTGCTCAAAGAGTGCATCGACTGCGGTGTTGACGGCTTCCGTTTCGACGCTGCCAAGCACATCGAGACTCCCAGCGACGGTTCCTACGCTTCCCAGTACTGGCCGACTATCACCAATGCTGCGAAGAACTACTACACCCAGAAGAACCCCGGCAAGAGCCTCTACATCTACGGCGAGATTCTGAACACTCCCGGTTCCGGCCGCAGCTATTCCCACTACACCCAGTACATCAATGCCTTCACCGACAACAAGACAGGCGACAGAACCCTGGCTGCTGTCAACGGCAAAAACGCAAGCAGCGCTGCCGCCTCCAGCTACATCAGCGGACAGTCTGCCAAGAACATCATGCTCTGGGCTGAATCCCACGATACCTTCGAGGGTGAGTCCGGCATCAACATCAAGAACACCTCCGGCGTCTCCGACGAAGTCATTGCCAAGACATGGGCGATGGTCGCTTCCAGAAAAGATGCTTCCGCGCTCTATTTCGCACGTCCCGGCAACGCGCGCATGGGCGAGGCTTCCACGGACGCTACCTACAAGAGCACCGCGGTTGCTGAGGTCAACAAGTTTCACAACCTCTTTGTCGGTCAGAGCGAGAAGCTCGGTTCCTCCGGCAGCTACGCTTACGTACAGAGAGGCGGCAAGGGTATCGTTATCGTCAACTGCTCCGGCGGCGCTGCGAACGCAAGTGTATCCGGCACCGGTATGGCGAACGGCACCTATACCGATATGGTAACCGGCGCGAACTTCACCGTTTCAAACGGTACTGTAACCGGTAGAATCGGTTCCTCCGGTATTGCCGTTGTTTACGCAGGCAAGACCACTCCCCGTGCTACCAGCTCCGTCGAGAGCGGTAACTTCAAGGGCGAGACCCTTACCGTAAAGCTCGGTCTTGAGAATGCGGCAAGCGGTACCTATTGCCTCGACGATTCCACTCCCGTCAGCTTCACCGACGGTATGGCAATCAAGATCGGTTCCGACTACAACTACAATGAAACCATCACCCTGACGCTGACCGCAACCGGCAGCGACGGCACGAAGGAAACCAACGTTTACAAGTACAAGAAGCTTCAGAACGACGGTTCCGGCGTTTACATCTGGCTCAACCCCGCCAAAAAGACCACCTGGAAGGGTCCCTTCAACGTATGGGTATACGACGAGGAGACCTACGGCAAGTCCAAGACTTACACCAACGCTCCCGCATGGCCGGGCGAGGCGATGAGCTATGACGCTACCCAGAAGCTCTATTACTATGAGATTCCCAAGACCAGCTACCTCAACGGTGAGCTGACCAACTTCGATCTCAGCAAGTCCTCCAAGACGGCTTATATCATCAACGCGACTGACATCACGACCAACCAGACCGCTCAGTTCCCGGCTGCCAATTCCTCCGGTATTGCTAAGCCCCAGTATCTGAACGGCAAGTCCTGGGAGTACGCGATGACCAGCGGTACCTCCATCACCGAGTCCACCCGCAAGCCCACCGTTGTGGATATTCCCGCAACCGTCGCAACCAAGGGGCAGGGCGAGGTTCCGACCGACGCTCCCACCACCCAGAAGCCCACCGCGGCTCCTACTACCGCCAAGCCCACCGCGGCTCCCACCACCGAGCCTATTGAGACAGATCCGCCGGTTCCGGAGGACGTATACGTCATCGCCGGTTCCAACAACTTCCTTGCCACCGGCTGGAGCGCCGATCCCGATTCCAACGTCATGACCAAGCAGGCTGACGGCACCTACGCCGTTACCATTGAGAACGTTGAGAATGACGGCGGTCTCTATCAGGTAAAGGTTGTCCGCTTTGTTGAGGGCGACATTCAGAAGGCTGAATGGTACGGCTACGACGGCACCTCGCTCAACTATGACTTCATGCTCAAGGGCGACGGCAACGTCACCGTTACCTTCAACCCCACCAACCAGCAGATTAAGGTTACCGGTCCCACCGTTACCGATCCCGTCTATGATCTCCAGACCATCCATGCGGTTGGCGCCGGTCAGAACGGCTTCCTTGACGACGAGAGCTGGGCAACCAACGCAAACGTCATGGAAGAGGTCGCCAAGGACGTTTATGAGATTTCCTACGAGGATGTTGACGCCAACACCGAGTACCAGTTCAAGTTCCTTGCCAACGGCACATGGGACATCAACTGGGGTTCCATTGAGGACGAGGATAAGGCGCCCAACAAGGTGAGAGTTGCGCAGTACAACAGTGCCGGCAACATCTTCTTCACCACTGATTCCGAGAGCGAGACGGTTGACATCACCCTGAGACTCGACCTCTCCAACTGGGATCCTATCAGCAAGGGCGGCGCAACCTATAAGATTACGGTTGTACCCCACGGTGAGGAGCAGCCTACTCAGGCTCCCACTACCGTAAAGCCGACCAATCCGCAGCCCACCACCGCGCCTTCCGGCGACACAAAGTATTACTACGGCGACGTCAACTTTGACGGCATCGTAGACGTTACCGACGCTACCCTGGTTCAGCTGCATGTTTCCCAGGATCCCAAGTATCAGCTCACCGGTCTGGCGCTGACGCTTGCGGACTGCAACGCTGACGGCGTGGTTGACGTCACCGACGCAACCCTGATTCAGCTGTATTCCGGCGATCAGAAGGATAAATCCAAGGACGCAGGCAAGCCCTATTATCTGCCTGTTCCCACGCAGCCTACTACTCAGCCGCAGCCCACTACCCAGCAGCCGACCACTCAGAAGCCTACTACCGGTAAGTCACTTACCGTAACGGCTAAGTCCAATATCTTCCCGCAGGCTACCACTACCTTCGATCCGATTGCTGACAAAATTACCGTTACCTATTGGATTGACTTGGAAGACGACCCCATGCTCAACGGTCAGTGGACGATGTACTATGACAACACCGTCCTCAGCTATGACACAGAGCCCGGCGTCAACCAGATTTACGACAACACCGGCAAAAAGATTAGAAAGGCGCTGACCTTCCGTGTAACGGACGGCGACGCGACCGTTCTCAATCCCAATCCGGCTTCCATTCCCACCGGCGGTATCAAGTGTAATGCCGCTGACCTCAACGGCTTTGACCTTTGTGCCGAAGACGGCGGCAGAGTTCCCTTTGTCTCTGTTACCTTCACTCCCAAAGACGGCGCTGAGGGCAATACCGAGGTTTATCTCGACGTAGAGTACATGCAGCTCGGCGAAGCACAGGGCAAGTACTACTTCGTAGAGGATTCTGTCATTGTCAAGAATGACATCAAGTATCTGCCCACCGATACGGCTACCGCTGTATACGCAGGTACCTTCAATGCGAATGTTCAGCAGAAGTCCAGCGGCGATCCGGTTCCTGCTACCCAGAGACCGACCAGCGAGCCGGCTCCTACTGAAATTATCACCAGCATTGTCACTAATCCTCCTACTACCGAGCCGACTGAGACTCCGACTCAGCAGCCCTATACCGAGCCGACTGAGGAGCCGACTGAGGAGCCGACTCAGGAGCCTTATACCGAGCCGACCGAGGAGCCGACTCAGGAGCCTTACACCGATCCTATTTTCGAGGGCGGCTCCTTTAAGTTCACCGACAACCAGAACTGGGGCACTGTCTACGTCTATGCCTTCGATGACAACGGAGCCGTAGGCGCAGAATGGCCCGGTACTGCCTGCACCGATTCCGAGCTGAATGGTTACAACGAGAACGTATTTACCATTTCCGTTCCCGCAGGCGCAACCGGCGTTGTTCTCAGCGACGGTACCGGCGAAGGCGGTCAGCAGACCGTCAACATCACCAACTTTGATGTAGAAGGTTACTACACCAAGGCTGGCGACACCGACG
>CAMVTS010000106.1 GCA_947170465.1 uncultured Clostridia bacterium | reverse complement strand
TCATATTTTCCTCTCTTGCGATGGCTAAAAAATAGCGTAATACCCGTATTTCCATCATAAACCTCCGATAGTTTCTATATATCATTATAACCTATTTTGCTATTCCTGACAAGAATAGCAAGCTATTCAAAATAGGTATTTTACATTTCTGCGAAACTGTGCTACACTAATGATAGCAAATCACACGGAGGTGAGAACATGGCAAACGCAGCCGACAAAACAGCGGTCGTGACTGTGAATTTGCATGACATGGGCTTGGACGATGAAATGACAGCGAAATGCCTGACGCTGATCGAGGAAAGGCGTTATACAGAGCTTGAAAAGCTTCTGAAAACCTATCGGCAGTCGCTTCTCGACAGCGTTCACAAGTATAACGACCGCATCGACTGCCTTGACTATTTCACCTATTATTTGAGAAAAAACGGAGGAATCTGAAATGAAAGACGAAATGCTCACTTTAACACAGGAATGGGACAAAACCTTCCCGCAATCCGACAAGGTTGACCACAAGAAAACCACCTTCCACAACCGCTACGGCATCACGCTCGCCGCCGATCTGTACGCCCCGAAAAACGCAGGTGGCAAACTTCCTGCAATCGCGGTGTGTGGCCCGTTCGGTGCGGTCAAGGAGCAGTGCAGCGGTCTGTATGCACAGACGCTTGCGGAGCGTGGATTTCTGACGATAGCGTTTGACCCGTCCTTTACGGGTGAAAGCGGCGGTCAGCCCCGCTATATGGCTTCGCCTGACATCAACACGGAGGACTTTATGGCAGCGGTGGACTTTCTCTCGGTGCAGGAGAATGTTGACTCCGAGCGCATCGGTATCCTCGGCATCTGCGGCTGGGGCGGTATGGCTCTCAATGCGGCAACACTGGATACCCGTATCAAGGCGACGGTTGCATCAACGATGTATGATATGACCCGTGTCAATGCAAAGGGCTATTTTGACGCTGATGACAGCGCGGAAAAGCGCTTTGCCATGAAGCAGGCTCTGAATGCCCAGCGTATCAGGGATTATCAGTCCGGTGAGTACGAGCTTGGCGGCGGTGTGATCGACCCTCTGCCGGAAGATGCGCCGTATTTTGTCAAGGACTACCACGCTTACTACAAGACCGAGCGCGGCTATCACCCCCGTTCCCTCAACTCCAACGGCGGCTGGAACAAGATTGGCTGTATGTCGTTCATCAATATGCCGATCCTGCAATACAGCAATGAGATTCGCTCCGCTGTTATGATAATGCACGGCGACAAGGCTCATTCCTTCTACTTTGGAAAAGATGCGTATGAGAATATGATAAACGGCAATCCGTATACTGAAAACAAGCAGCTTCTTGTCATCGAGGGCGCTTCGCATACCGACCTCTATGACGGCGGCGAGAATAACGCTATCCCGTTTGACAAGCTCGAAGCGTTCTACAACGAATATCTCAGATGACCATCTGGGAGAAAACGGCACTGCAAAGGCGGTGAGGAGCATTTATGATGAAATCATCATGATGGCGCGCGCCACAATGACAGCAAAGTATCGCTTTTTGTTGTTCTGTCAACGTTGCGGACAACTCCTGCTCGTGACGGATTACCAGCTTTGCGGTAACGTCATATTCACTTCCGTGTTCCACTTCATATTCATGCGGAGCAATGTTTCCGTAATAGAGATTTTCCAGTGTGGTCATTGTGCTCACCTGCCTTTCAAGCACAACAACATATCACAGATTAGGCTGAAAACCCGGAGATGTGCCAAATAAATATAACTATTAGTTATATTTATATAAGTAATCGGTATTTTACATTTGTTGAATTTCATTTTATAATATAATTACCGATAATAGAAACGGGGGTTTTTATATGAAAAAAATAATAAGTATACTGTTAGCTGCCGTAATGGCGCTCTCGCTTGCGGCTTGCGGCGGCAATCAGAACTCGGGTTCATCTTCTTCAGGTGAAACCGCGACCAAAGCGGCGGAAACAAAGGCGGAAAGCAATACGGCTTCAAGTGCCGCAAATACCGGCAGTAAGGTCTTGGTGCTCTATTTCAGCGCGGCAAATACAAAGGACGTTGACGCGGTTACAACCGCTACGCCGATGGTGAACGGCACTTCTTCGGTGAAGTGGATTGCCGATATGATTCATGATGAAGTCGGCGGCGACATTGCGCCGATTATCCCGTCAAAGGATTATCCGCTTGAATATGATGCCTTGGCGGACGCAGCAAAGGCAGAGGTGGACAATAACGAGCGTCCGGCTTTTGAGTCGTTAGAGGTGAATCCTGCCGATTACGACACCATCTTTATCTGCTACCCGGTTTGGTGGTACACTATTCCGATGGTGCTGGAAACCTTCTTTGATAAATATGATTTGTCCGGCAAAACGATTGTTCCGTTCAATACACACGCAGGCAGCCGTGACGGCGGAACATACAAAACCATTCAGGAGCGTGAGCCAAACGCTAAGGTCTTGGAAGGCTTGGCAATCGCAGGCTCCGACGCAGGTTCGGACAGCGCAAAATCTTCCGTCACCGAGTGGATAAAGGGACTAAACTTGGAATAACTTTCTCCGTACCTGCTGAGATAACCGTCGGCACCGAAACACAACGCGGATTTATCAACGATAATGTTTTTCATTCGGCAGAGTACGGAAAGATTCACTACAGCAGTTACATTCCCGAAAGCTACGACGGCAGCAAGCCCTATGCGCTGTTCATTACCCTTCCCGGCTATGAGGGCTTGTATTTTCAGGGAGTCGGCGCAAATATGGTCGAGGACTTCGGCGTTGAAGCAATCAAATACAACAGCGAGATGATTGTGCTGTCTGCTCAACTGAGCGACTGGGGAGAGACCTCGGCGTATCAGGCAATCGCCCTGACAGAATATTTTATCAGTCACTATAACATTGACAAAAGCAAAGTGTATCTGCACGGCTACTCCGGCGGTGGTGAAACAGGCTCGCTTATCATGGGCATACGCCCTGAACTTTACACCGCCTATCTGGAAACAAGCTCGCAGTGGGACGGCGATTTGGAAGTGCTGGCAAAAGCAAAAACGCCCGTCTATTTAGCGACAGGCGAAAATGACAGCTACTACGGCTCTCAGCCGCTGAAAAACGCTTACAACAAGTTGCGCGGCATATACGAATCACAGGGCTTGACCGAAACAGAGATTGATAAAATCCTCGTTCTCGACGTAAAAGACCAAGCGTACTTTACCGAGCGCGGCTACACCGATCAGCACGGCGGTGGTATGGCGTTCGCTCATGATGAAACGATCATGAAATGGTTATTCAATCACTAATTCTTATTTAGGAGGTAAACTATGGACACTCAAAAAATCGTATTTATGAATAAGGAACTGAATCTCAGATTGGCAGGACTTTTATATCTGCCCGACGCATTTGACCTCAGCAATGATTATCCTGCTGTTGTCGTGACAGGTCCGATGCTCTCCGTCAAGGAGCAGGCGCAGTCCGTCTATGCCAAAAAGCTGACCGAAGCAGGCTATGTGACCTTGGTGTTTGACGGCGCGTATTTCGGTGAGAGCGAAGGGCTTCCGAGAGGGCAGGAGCTTCCCGACGTCAAGGAAAGCGATATTGAGGGTGCAGTTGATTATCTTACCTCTCTGCCGTATGTCGATAACAACCGTATCGGCGGTTTGGGAATCTGCGGTTCGGGTTCCTATATGTCGGTCGCAGGTGTAAAAGAGCCGCGCTTAAAGGCAATCACCGCGATTGTTCCGGCGATCTCGGATATTTCCACTTCTGCGATGGCAGGCTTCTTCAAAGCCGCCGACGAAGTGCAGGCGGCAAAGGAAGCCTATGAAAAAGGCGAGGGCGAGATTGAGTACCTCAACTTTATGCCGAGAGTATTTGACGAGGGAGCGGCATATTACTACACCTCCCGCGGCACTCATCCGAGATGGTCGAACCGCGTTGTCGCATGGAGCCAGCTCGAACTGGTTAAGTATAACGTTACGAACATCATGAAGGATATGCAGAAGCCCTATCTCGTCATCACCGGTGAGAACGCATGGTCAAAGGACGCATCAACCGAGGTGTTCAACGCCGTTCCGCATAGCAACAAGGAAATGCACGTCATTCCCGAGGCAGGTCATTTTGATCTCTACGACCTCGCGCCGTTCGTCACCGAGGCTTTTGACTATATTCTTCCGTTCTTCGGCAAAAATCTGTAAGGTATAATGATAAGATAAAGAGAACTCCGACTCGAACACTGAGTCGGAGTTCTCTTTGGTTCGACTTATACTAATTCCTGATAGAAAGAAGACTTATATTTTGCGAGGATATTTTTCGCAAGACAAGGCGAAGGACGCGGCAAGGCTGGCGCCTTGCAAGGACGACAACGCAGTATTGCGGAAAATAGACCGCAAAGATTGTCTACTTTTTATTAGGTATTAGTATTATTTGTCGATAATATTTAGATTCATCTTGCAACCACAATTGTCAACATTATAAGATCATCATCACCCGTGTTAATGATACTATGCTCCGATCCCTTTGGGCATATATGCATCATTCCCGCCGAGAGCTTTTCTTCCACACCGTCACAAATCGCTTTGCCTGTTCCGGATAGAATATAATTCATATCGTCGCCCGAGCTTTGCATATGTAAGCCGATGCTTCCGCCGGCGTGGATCACTGTCGGTATAATCCGGTACTTTTCATCATTATACATTCTCACGGTCATTTGACCCGTACCGTTGTTCATTCCCGGTATTGTCATTTCCTTCAGTCCATTAAAGTTTATGATCATTTTGCACCTCTATCTGTTAATTATTTTGGAACGAACGGAGTTGAAAAACGCCGCGTATTTCCTCTTGTCCTCATTACGGCACGCTATGTAGAAGGTATAGCGTGCCTTTTCTTCGTCGATTGGGATGGCGATACGTCCGTTCGGAGTGCCGCTTGCTTTGAGAATGACATCCGACGAAAAAGCCG
This sequence comes from uncultured Clostridia bacterium, assembly GCA_947170465.1. GTDB lineage: Bacteria > Bacillota > Clostridia > Oscillospirales > Acutalibacteraceae > Ruminococcoides. Next base: position 976 of record CAMVTS010000106.1, on the reverse strand, counting down.
GATAATCGGTGTTCATCACCAAGTCAGCAAATGTCTCGCGGTCGGGCTGAATGAGGAAGGTTGTGTCAGCCATATAATCCTCGCAGACGCTTTTCCAAAAGCCGATGTGCTGATAGAGCAGGAATTTTTCTCCTGCGAGGTCGCTGAATTTTACGCTATCTTTATGCGCAAGGCGGTGCTCCTTTGGAAGAACAACATAGAGGTGTTCCTCTGTATAGCGCTGAAAAAACAAGCCGCTGTTTTCAATCGGCTCGCGGACAATGGCGATTTGATAGGTGCCGTTCTGCATACCGCCAAGCAGCTTTTCACCGTAGACAAGCTCAGAGGAAATCGTCATATCGCCGAAATGGTCTTGCAAAATCGGCATAAGGTCGGTCATCGGCTGGGGCGCACACGCTCCGATACGGATACTGTGCAGGCTGCGGTCGAAGGCAATTACGCGGTTTATCATTTCGTTATTTTGATTCACCTGCGACTGCGCCAACGCTGCGGCAAGCTGACCTGTTTCGTTCAGCAATATTTTCTTGCTCTCGCGTATAAAGAGTTTAACACCCAAATCTTCCTCTAACTTCTTCATTGAACGGCTCAACGCAGGCTGGCTGATGTGCAGCGCTTCCGCCGCCTTTGACAGTGTGCCGTACTGTGCGAAAGCCGCTAACTGTTCGAGCAAATATATTTCAATTATATCCTCACCCCCAATATAATTATTAGTTATATTTATATAAACAATCGGTATTTTACTTTTACTCTATTCTATCATATAATTTAAGCATAGGCAAGTAGTAAATATATAATTATTGATTGGAGTGAAAAATATGAACCGGATGATTCAAACAGTTTCCTGCTTTCTCTGCTGTCTTTTGACAATGCTCGCTTTTTGCAGCTGTCATACAAACGCAGCGAGTGGCACCAAGGAAAAATCAGTCGAGTAGACTTACACCTCGCAATGTAAGCCCCTCACAGAACCGTACGTGCA
>CAMVTS010000105.1 GCA_947170465.1 uncultured Clostridia bacterium | reverse complement strand
CGGCGGTCGCCCTTTCAGTTTGTCGAAAAACTACCGTTTGTCTTTCGATGATGGTGAAATTTTAAGCTGAAAATGTAGGGTTTGGTCTTGACCAAACCGGGGTATTTAATCTAACGTAAGCGTTTCATCCACGGTTCGGTCAAGACCGAACCCTACAACACATATTGGACAAAAATGTCACTTCAAATCTTTTATCCGATTTTTACTACCATCAAAAGGGCGACCGGCGGTCGCCCTTTCAGTTAGTTTTCTTTGTTCTTTTCCACAATCAATTGTTCCAAATCGTCGCGTGTAAAGACATAACGCTTGTTGCAAAACTGGCAGACCGCCTCGGTGGTGCCGGATTTGTCCGGCAAGGTGCGCAGCTCCTCGTCGCTCATGGTCATGAAATAGCGCTCGAGCTTTTCGCGCGAACAGGAGCATACATAATTGACCGGATTTTCGTCGAGCACCTCCACCTCAAAGCCGTCCAGCGCGGTCTTGCAGATATCGAGAATACTCATGCCCTTGGCGAGCATGGTGGTGACAGGCTCTAATTTTGCCACGTTCTGTTCAAGCCTGTCAATCGCCTCGTCATAGGCGCCGGGCAACAGCTGAATCAACAGTCCTCCGGCAAGCAAAACCTCGCCGTTCTCCTTGTCGAGCAAAACGCCGAGAGCGCAGACGGTGGGAATCTGCTCGGAGGTGGCGTAGTAATTGGTGACGTCCTCGGCGATTTCGCCGCTGACAAGCTCGACCTGACCGATATACGGATCACCGGTGCCGTAGTCGCGCATGACCTTCAGAGTGCCGTTGGCGCCGACCGCCTGAGCGACGTTGAGCTTGCCGTTTTCGTAATAGGTCGTCTCACAGTCCGGATTCTGCACGTAGCCGCGCACGTTGCCGCGGCTGTCGCCGACGGCTACCACCGCGCCCATCTCGCCGTCGCCGAGCACGCGGAGATTGATGAACGCGTCCGGCTGCTTGAGCATATTGCCCATCATGGAAGTCGCGCAAAGCAGTCTGCCGAGTGCCGCCGTTGAAACGCGGCTGAGGTTGTGGAGCTTTTTGGCGGTGAATACAATGTCGGACGCGTCGATTGCCGAAGCCATCATCGCGCCGTCACTGGTGATGCAACGAATGATTTTATCCATAGATTAAAGTCCTTTCAAGGGTTTCCGGGCGACATAGACCGCCCTTTGCTCGTCATCTGCCGGTGCTTCCAGCGTCAAATCGCCGTAGACCGCGAGCGTTTCCAGTCCGGCGTTTTCCAGCATTTGGCGGAGCTGTTCATCTGAATACGCCTTCTCGCAGAACTGCTCGCTGTAACGCCGGTAGCTGCCGTCCTCCTGTTCCTCAAAGAAATCAAGGAGGATTTCGACCGTGGCGTTGTCCTCACAGAGCACATTCTGCCATGCACAGAACACGGTGTCGTTCTCTATCGTATAGGCATTATTGCCGAGGATTTCGCGGTGCTTATAGAGCGTGTTGACGTCAAAGACAAAGAGTCCGCCGGGGTTCAGCGCTTCTGCGACACGGCAAAAGGTCTCCTGCACATCCCTGTCGTCCGTCAGGTGGTTGACGCTGTCGAGCGTACAGACCACGGTGTCGACCGGCTGCGGCAATTCCAGCCCCTGCATTGGCTGGCAGACAAAGGTGATTTCCGGAAAACGGTCAGCGGCGACAGCGAGCATATCCACGCTGATATCCGCGCCCGTGACGTTGACGCCGCGGCGGTATAATTCGCCGGTCAGCGAGCCGGTGCCGCATGCCAAATCCAGGCAGTCGCCGGCAGGGTGAGAAAAACACGCGCAGATTTCCAGCAGATAATCCGCGCGTTCCGGGTAGCGCGCGTCCTCCATGAGCGAATCATAGAAGCGCGCGAAGTCGATATAGCTGTCACGCATTGTTCTGTCCGAGCTTGTCGAGAACAAGGGTGTAGCCGTAGGTGTCGTTGTCAAAGAGCGCGCGCTTGACGCGGCTGATGGTAGCGGTGGAAGCGCCGGTTTCGCGGACAATCTCGGTGTAGACCTTCTTTTCGGTCAGCATTTTTGCCACGACAAGCCGCTGCGAGAGCGCCTTGAGCTCCGCGCTGGTGCACAAATCCTCGAAGAAGCGATAGCACTCCTCCTTGTTCTCCAAAGAGAGTATCGCGTCAAACAGAAAATCTGTCGCGTCGTTTTTGAGCTTTGAATTCATAATTGCCTCCTGGGTTCACGTAATTTCATACATTAAAATTTTAACATACAAAAGTGCAAAAGTAAAGGTTTATTTTTATCTTTGTCGATTCCGCGCAAAAAATTGCTAAATTGTAACCTTTCCCGAAAAACAAAGGGTGGAATTAGCGCCTTTTTGTGGTATAATATGAATAAGTATACGGAATGGAGGAAAAAACTTTGCTGTTCAACATGACTTACACAACACTAAACTTTCTCTTTTTTGTGTTGGCAACCATGCTGGTCTATTTTTTATTTCCAGTAAAGAAATATAAATGGACCGTGCTCCTTGCCGCAAGCGTGTTTTTCTACATTGTCTGCGGCTACAAGTACGCCTTCTACATACTCTTCACGTCGCTGAGCACTTATCTTATCGCGCTCTGGATTGAACGCGTGGCGGATAAGTCGAAAAAGCTGCTGAAGGAAAAGAAAAAGGAATGGGACAGAGACCGGAAGAAAAATTACAAGAATAAAATCAAGGTTCAAAAGCGCCTGATTATGACGCTGGCGCTCCTGATTAATTTCGGTATTCTCGCCTTTCTGAAGTATTACAACTTCTTTGCCGGCAGTCTCAACGACGTGCTCGGCGGCTTTGGCATCGTCTTTTCCGCGCCGACGCTCAATCTGGTGCTGCCGCTGGGTATTTCGTTCTACACCTTCCAGTCCATGGGCTACATCGTGGACGTCTACCGCGAAAAAACACCTGCACAGCGCAATCCCTTCAAGCTGCTGCTGTTCGTGTCGTTCTTTCCGCAGATTATCCAGGGTCCTATCAGCATTTACGACCAGCTTGCCCATCAGCTTTTTGAGCCGCATGAATTTGACTTCACACGCATGAAGCACGGCATGGAGCTGATTCTGTGGGGCTTCTTCAAAAAGCTCGTCATCGCGGACAGGGCTTCTGTACTCATCAGCGCCGTCGAAAAGGACTATGCCCAGTACAACGGCACCGCGCTGACCTTTACGATTTTGCTCTACGCTTTGCAGCTGTACGCCGACTTCTCGGGCGGTATTGATATTTCGCGCGGTGTGGCGCAGATATTCGGTATCGACATGATTGACAACTTCAAGCGTCCGTACTTCTCGCGCTCTATCAACGAATACTGGCGCAGATGGCACATCTCCCTCGGCGGCTGGCTGAAAAACTATCTCTTCTACCCGGTTGCGATGTCCAACGTGTTCATCAACGCCGGCAAGAAGATGAAGGGCACTCGATTTGGCAAAACCGCCGCAGGCGCTCATATCGCCAAGGTGCTGCCGACCAGCGTCGCCTCGCTGATTGTATTCCTTGTCGTCGGTATATGGCACGGCGCTGACTGGAAATATGTTGCCTTCGGTGTATGGAACGGCGTGATTATCATGCTGAGCATTATCCTGCAGCCGCTCTTTGACGGCGCTGTCGATAAGCTGCACATCAAGCGCACCAATCCGTTCTTTATCGGCTTCCAGATTTTTCGCACGCTGCTCGTTATCCTCGTCGGCTACGTCTTTGACGTCGCGCCCTCCTTTGCGGAAGGCATGCGCACCCTGACCGAGTTCTTCACCGCTCAGAATATTCCGCAGGCGTTTGAGCAGCTCAGCAAGATTCCGCTGATTGCGCACGATTACGTGGTCATCGCCCTGGGCGGCGTGGTGATTCTGATTGCCAGCCTGATTCAGGAGCGTCACCAGGATACCGATATCCGGCACATGCTCGACAAAAAATCCTTTGCGACGCGCTTCCTGCTGCTGTATATCGGCGTGATGGCAGTCGTCATTTTCGGCATTTACGGCTCCGGCTACAACGCCGCTGACTTTGTTTACATGCAGTTTTAACGGGAGGTGGATTGGCTATGAAATTTCAGCAATATGTCACGCGTACCGTCAAAACAGCCCTCTTCCTGCTGGTCGTCATGGTGTCTTGTCTGGTGCTGCAGCAATACGTCCTGCGCAACACGGATCACAACAGCCTGCGCGTAGAAGGCTATTATCAGGAGCCGATTGATTCCCTCGACGTGGTTTTCATCGGCGCCAGCGATATCTACACCAGCTTTATGCCGGGCAGAGCTTACGAGCAGCAGGGCTTCACCAGCTATCTGCTCGCTTCGGAATCCATCACCTCCGAGGGCGTGAAAACCGCCGTCAAGGAGATTGTGAGAACCCAGCACCCCGGTCTGATTGTCATTGAGGCGAACGCCTTCCTCTACGGCGACGCCGACAACGAAACCAACGAGGCGCACGTACACAAGTTCTTCGACAACCTGCCGTTCAGCATTAACAAGCTCGAATACATTCAGAAGCATGTTCCCGTCGACCAGAGATGGGAGTACCTCTTCCCCCTGATTAAATACCACGGCTTGTGGACGGAATACCCCGAACGCTTCCACATGATGGCGAGCAACCTCACGCTGGATATGCGCGGCTACAACTACCTCAAGGGCTTTCGCACGACCGCCGAGATTTACAAGGGTAAAACGCCCAGCCTGAACGCCAAGCTGCCGGAGGAAAAGGGCGAGCTTGAGCTCAATCCCAAGCTGCAGGCTCAGCTGAAAAACCTGCTGGACTACTGTAAGGAGCAAAAGCTGCATGTGCTCTTTGTCAGAGCGCCGCATTACGTGACCGAGGAAACCTACAACCGCGTGAAGCGCTCCAATAAGATGGCTTCCATCGTCAGGGAGTACGGCTACAATTACTACGCCTGTGAAAATGAGGCGGTCAATATCGGCATTGACGACAAGCGCGATTTCTACAATGCCGACCACATGAATGTGTACGGCGCGCTCAAATTCACCGACTATCTTGCCGAGAAAATTATCAAAGAGGAAGAGCTGAAAATCGACCCGCTGAAAGCCGGCGCCACTGAGGACTGGCGTGAGGTTGTCACCTCGACCAACCAGCTCTACCGCTACTGCGACGACCTGATGACCAAGGGAGACGTCAAGGGCGCTCAGGAGGACGTGCTGACACTCGCCTCGCTGGGCAATTACTCGGGCGCAACCATTGAGCGCAAGTGACGGGAGGAGAATTGACATGAAATTTGAAAACGCTTACGCAGGCGTGAAAAAGCTCTTCACGTCCGAAAGTATCTACATCATCTCCACCATGCTGTCGTTCGGCTCGGCGATTGTCCTGCAGCAGAACGAGGGCGCCGCCATGCACGACGAAAACTATCTGCTGATGACGTCGATGGGCTTGTTCATCGCTGCCGGCGTTATCACAATTATTGCGCTGATTATCCAAATGATTGGTCTGAACCAGGCGCGCAAGGACGAGCCGCAGTTCAAGACAGCGATACAATTCGCCATTGCCGGTCTGATAGCCACAGCAATCAGCACCTTCACTGCCGGTACCTTCAGCGATATTTTTTCCGGCGTTGCTTCGGTCGCGAATCTGCTGGTCAGCGTGTACACCATCCTCGGCGTTTACTGCATCGCTTACCGGCTGGACAACAAAAAGGTGCAGACAAGCGGCAAAATCGTTATGTGCTTCGTCGCCGTGTTCTTCACCTTTGCGGTCTTTTCCAGGTTGATTTCCATTTTTACGCCGGTGCTCAACGACACGCTCGATATCGCCAGCTACACACTCGACTTTATCGGTCACATCACCTTTATCATTTATCTTTCTCAGGCGAGACTGATGTTTACCGAAAAAACAGCATAAACCCTGCAACAAAGAGGGTTCGGTCAGGTGCCGAACCCTCTTATACTATTCTTTGATAAAAGACTTTAAAACAGATGTCGATGGAAAATTCCGCA
>CAMVTS010000104.1 GCA_947170465.1 uncultured Clostridia bacterium | reverse complement strand
AAGCGTGTGTTTGGCATGTTGCCCACGAATGCGCTGGGAGACGTCCGCGATCAACTGAACGCGCTGAACGATCCCGCGATAAAGCCTTTTATTCCGATGGTGTTATCGGTGATTGGCGGCGAGTTCCTGATTCCCGAACATTTGAGGGCGGAATGCTCCGACGCGGTCAGCACGAATCTCTTTATGCGTACCTTTGAGCGCGATGAAATCTTGGAGGAATACATTTTGGAGGAAGCGAGAAAGTTTTGGAAGGAACACGTCGAAAAGCATTTGCCTCCTACTCTGGAAAATGAAACAGGCGCCAACGCGCTGGCTACGCTGAAAAAATATACACCCGCGTTTCACGTTACCACGCCTGTAATTATGCCGCATGAAGCGCAGCTTGCCGATTGCTACCGTCAGATCACCGAGCTCAAGGAGCGCAAGAGCGCGCTGTCCGAACGCAGCAGAGAGATCGACGCGCAAATCAAAAAGCTCCACGTTCCCTTTGTGGAAGCGCTCAACGGCGCGGACAGGGGAGAGTTCTCCTATGACGGCAGCAGCTACAGCGTCGCGTATGAAAGCGGTGAACGTGTCGGTATCCCGAAGAAAAAACTCACTGTCCTTCGCAATGCCTATCCCGACGCTTACGACGCGGTTGTGGAAACGACAGTAACCAATCCGTCGCTGAAGGTGTCGAAGAAAGGGGTGGCTTGATTGAAAGTACAGGTAGAACGAGTGCTGTATGACAGCCCCGATACGGGCTTTCATATTTGTAAGGCAGCGGTGCTGGAAACAACGCAGGAGGATATGGTACCCAAGCAGCTTCACGATTCGTTGGATACATTGGTGATCAAGGGGTTTTTCCCGGTCAATAAGATCGTTAATCTGATTGTGAAAGGGTCGTGGGAGAAATCTAAATACGGCTACGCGCTGGTTGTCAACGATTTCAAGGAGATCATTCCGCCGACAAAGGACGGCATCATTGCCTATCTTTCCGCGACCGTGTACGGCATCAAGGAATCGATGGCAAAGAAGATCGTCAATCAGTTCGGACTGCAAACGCTGGAGGTGTTTGAGAAAACGCCTGAACAACTTTTGACTGTCAAGGGCATTGGCAGACAGCGCTTGCAGAAGATCATCGACAGCTATAAGGATTCAAGGGCGATACAGGAGCTTGTTTCCTATCTGGCGCCGCTCGGCGTGACCGCCAACAAGTGTGCGAAGATCGCCAAGGCGTTTGGGGGAGAAGCCATGAATATCTTGCTCAATGAACCCTTTCGCCTTTGTGAGATCGAGGGCTTTGGTTTTCTGATTGTCGATCAAATCGCGCGAAAGACGACGTTTTCGCTGACCGATCCTATGCGTATCAGCGGCGCGATCCGTTATGTGTTGCAAGAGGCGGCAATGGAAGGTCACTTGTGTTATCGGCAATTAGAGTGTATTTGCTATGCGTACCTGCTTTTAAATGACGTAGATTACAAGTCTGCAAATATTGTTAAAGCTGTAAACGAGTTCATCAATACCAACAATCCATTATGTCTGCGGCAGTATGTGCCGAATGCCATGGTACCGATGACACTGGTAATAGAGCAATTTAAAACGATGGCGCTTAGTTATGAATTGAAGGGAGATAACGGATTTGTGTATCTGCCCTTCGAGTATGAACAGGAGGTCGATATCGCCGATATTCTTGCCAAGCGGCTGACAGAAAACCATCGGCAGACGATTTCGGACGAAGAAATCGACAAAGCGATCAGAGAACAGGAAAAGGAAATGCATATCCAGCTTGCGGATAAACAGAAGCAAGCCGTCGCATTGGGCGTTAAGGAAAACACCTGTATCATTACGGGCGGCCCCGGCGTCGGAAAAACCACAGTGCTAAAGGTCGTGCTATCCGTTTGTCTGAAATTCGGTAAGCTCAGCCCCTCCGACGTCACGCTGCTTGCTCCTACGGGACGTGCCGCGCAGCGGATGGCGGAGAGCGTCGGCGGCGACTATACCGCGTCAACTATCCATTCGGCTTTGAAAATCGGCGGAGACGATATGCGGTCGTATGAACCGCTTGATTCTAAAATCGTTGTTGTAGATGAAGCCTCGATGGTAGATAGTCATATTTGTTGGTTTCTGTTGAATGCTATCCCTGCAAACGCAAAGCTGATTTTGATCGGCGACCCCGAACAGCTTCCGTCCGTCGGCGCGGGAAATGTACTGTTTGAATTGCTGAATTGTCAGCGTATCCCAACGGTGCGGCTCGACGTGATCTACCGTCAGGCAGGAACCAATCCGATCGTCACCAATTCGGGACTGATCCGGCAGGGCGTGACCAAGCTGACCTACGACGGTGATTTTCAGTTCTTTGACGTACACGCCACCGAGGATTTTCCGGCAAGCGACAAGGAGCGCGGCACAAAGATCCAATGTGAGGCGCGTGATATCGTCATCGAGCAGTTCATGTCGGCGGTACAGTCAGAAGGCTTGGACGAGGTTCAGGTGCTTTGTCCGTTTCGCAAGAAGGGCGTTATTGCCGGCGCGACCGAGCTGAACAAGGAGATCCAGCAGCGGATCAATCCTCCGTCCTACGGAAAGACCGAAATCAAGCGCGGTGACAAGGTGTTCCGGCTGGGTGACAAGGTGATCCAGACGAAGAACAACAAGGACGTCGGGATTTTCAACGGTGACGTTGGCTACATCAAGCGTATTGATACCGCCGTGGATGAGATCGTTATCTGTTTCAACGGCAACAACGTCACGATCGACACGACGCAGCTTTCTGATTTGGATTTGGCCTATGCAATCAGCATCCATAAAGCGCAGGGGAGCGAGTATAATCAAATCATTATCCCGATCATCACGGCGTTTTCTATCATGCTCAAGCGCAATCTGATCTACACCGGCATCACCAGGGCAAAGAAAAGGGTGATATTGGTTGGGCACAGACGCGCGCTGGCACAGGCGATCCGAACGAATGTGATCGCAAAACGCAATACGCAGCTTGGCAGAAGAATTATCGAAAGAATCAATGAAATATCAAGGAGAGGAGATTGAAAATGCAGTTTACAAGTATCTATACCAATCAGCCTATCAACACAGACGATTACCTCGCCTGCTTCGTTGACGAATACACCGGAGAGGTAAAGGAGGATCGCAGGGTGCTGGAAAAGCGCGTCCGCAAGCTCTGGTTCAGAAGCACGATGCCCAAAGCGGTGATCCATTCAGATGTAAAGCTCAGCTGTCAGCAGTTGAACGCGGAGACACCGCCAGAACCTTCGGCTCTCGCTTATGTGCAAATTCTCGATGAGAGCGGCGCTGTATTAGCCGAAAACTGGTCGCTGCGTAAGGCAATCACTTCCGTGAGCGAAACGCCGTTTGAGTATTACACGGAAGCGGCTGTCAATTCCGCCGTCGACCGTTGCCTGATCGACTTAGGGTTTGTGGTACCGGAGGAACTTGAAAAAAGTCCTGTTCCGGCGCAGCCTTCACAGCAACAGCAGGCGATCGCCGATATTGAAGCGCTGATCGACAGCGAAGGCAGCAAGGAAAGACCACAGCCTTCTGTACCGTCCTACGACAAAACAACGCCGGTTGATGAAATCATGAAAACAATGGACGCCGCGACGGCACGCACGATCGTGTTTGAGAACGGCAAATACAAGGGACAGACGGTAGGATCGGTTTATGAGTCCACTAAGGACAACAACGGCTTCAGCGGTAAGCTGAAATGGTTTGCGGATAATTACCGCACCAACAATATCCTCGTTGCCGCCTGTATCATCGTAAACAAATCATAAAATGGATTCCCCTGCGAAAGTACAGCAGCTTTCGCAGGGGAGAGAACAGGAGTGTTTCATTATGTCAAAAAAAGAGTTTATAGAGATATACCAAAGGAATATCCGCAGAAACGGCTCAAAGGAGCTGCTCAAATGGCTGGAGGGAACCGATTTTTTCAAGGCGCCGGCTTCGACGAAGTATCATAGCGCGCATGAAGGCGGCTTGTGCGAGCATTCGCTCAACGTTTACCGGTTCTTCTATCAGGAGATTTTGCAGCGAGCTTCCGAGTTTTCCGGCTTAAAGTGTCTGGATACCGACACCGAGGAAATGGTTGCCGTCTGTGCCTTGCTTCACGACGTTTGCAAGGTGAACAAGTATGTGCTTCACAGCAGAAACATCAAGAACGAAGCGACAGGTCAGTGGGAAAAGGTGCCTTATTATTCCATTGAAGAAAATAAGTTCCCCTACGGTCACGGAGAAGGCTCTGTTTGGCTGATTCAGCGATTTATGCGCTTGAGCTTGGAGGAATCCATCGCGATCCGCTGGCACATGGGCGGCTTTGACGACGCGGCAAAGGGCTACGACCTCTCAGCAGCGTTCCGGCAGTTCCCGAACGCTATGCTTTTACATATCGCGGATATGAAGGCGACCTATCTGCTCGACCGGTAACGCGGGTGATGGATATGTCGAATTTCCCGTTTACGATCGGCGATGTGGCTCGATTATGTCATCTGAATATTAGCAGGGAAAACCAAACCTCGGAGTATATCGTCTGCCCGTTTTGCGGCAGAAAAAAGATGAATCTGCACTATGGCAAGGGACTGTATCATTGTCCTGCCTGCGATGCGGGCGGTTCCATGCTCAAGCTGTATGCGGAGCTGCGCGGTTTTCAAGGCAGCAAGGGCGAGATCGTCAAGGAAATCAAAAAGGAATTAGGAATCGCTGATAATTACTGTTACCGTTCTGCCCGACAATCGGAGAACGCGGAAGTTATCGTGCAGCCGCAGGTCGATTTTGAACGCATGAAGCGGTTGGATTCCGTTTATCGTGCCTTTTTGAATAAGCTCTTTCTGGCGAGTGTCCATAAGCCCTATCTGTATAACAGAGGCTTGTCAGACGAGGATATCGAGCGGTTTGGTTTCAAATCTATGCCGCTGTTCGGTTACAAGGCGCTATGCCGCGAACTGTTGCAGGAGAATATCTGTTTGGAAAACGTGGGCGGTTTCTATCTGGACGAGGGCGAATGGACGATCAACCTGAATCCGAAAATGACGGGATATATGATACCGGTCTATAACTACTTCGGCTTTATCGAGGGGATCCAGATCCGGCTCGACCGTCCGTTTGGCAAGACGAAGTACCTTTGGTTTTCCTCAAATGGCTTGGATCACGGCACGTCAACAGCGGCGATCCCTTTCTATATAAAAGGAAATCGAAAGCCGGATACGCTGGTTATCACTGAAGGCGCGTTCAAGGCGATCATTCCCAACAAGATATTCGGCTACAGTATCATCGCGCTGCCCGGTGTGAACAATACCCGGGAGTTTGAAAAGCTGCTGCCGTATATCCGGCAAGACTACCGACAGGTTTTGATCGCGTTTGACGCGGATTTGCGTGTGAACGAGAATGTCGCAAAGGCAAGAGAAAAGCTCAGACGAATGATTTATGAATATGATATCGTATGCTCCACCTTCGAGTGGGATCTGTCCGAAGGAAAGGGGCTCGATGACTTTGCGCTGCATTGGCAGAAAAACAAGGCTGATGCAGGAAATGAAAGGAGTGACGAATAGTATATGTACATCTATACGCAAAACCAATTAAATATCATCGGGGTCGATTCTACCTCGAAATTTTCCATTGATACCTCGCAGCAGGGATTGCCGCGGCTGGTCGTCTTTGAGGACGGCGTGAAAAATACGCTGGGAGTTTATCTGCCAAATGAGGCGATGACAGTCCTCAAGCAGCTTCTTCAAGCATTGAAGGACGGAAAAGCGTCCTTTGAAATGCCGATTTCCTTGCGCTTCTCCAACGGACACCCTCTGACGACCAATGATGTGGAACGGATCACTGCTAAGCTGACTGTCACAGGTCACGCCAAAGCAAGAATGATCGAGCGCGGACTGTTCAGCGCCGATATGCCTTCAAGCAAGATCAAGGAAGCGGTTATACAATATATAAAGAACTCCTTCTGCTCCTTCTATAACACCGACGGCTC
>CAMVTS010000103.1 GCA_947170465.1 uncultured Clostridia bacterium | reverse complement strand
CGGGAATTTTGCCCATTATCAGCGAGGAAAGCGACAGGCTGCTCACTCTTGCGATGAGGTTCGCCGTAATCGCGATGAGCGCCAGAATGACAACCTGCTCCATCTGCAAAACGCGAACGAACGACAAGCCCAGCATGACATAGAGGAAGGAGTTAAAGAGTGAATCAAGCGTTTCCCAGAAGCTGTCAAAGCCTTCCGCTTCCTGTTCCTCCTCAGAGGGAAAGCGCGAACGCAGCGCGGAGAACATGATACCGCAGATAACGGAGGCGATAGCGCCTGAAAAATGAAACAGCTCGCAGACAGCATAGGAGAGCGACACGGCAAGCAGGCTGATGAAAATGCGGAGCATCTTGTTTTTGGAAAAATGGAACATCAAAAAGCATACCGCCGTTGCAGCCGTGCCGACGAGCACCGCGCCGAGCACCTCCTGCAGCATGACGAGGATAAAGCCGTTTGACGAGGTGGACGTTACCATGCCCGAAAAGAACACGAACAGCGCAACGCCTACGCCGTCGTTGAACAGCGATTCGCCCTGAATCAAAAAGGAGATATTCTTCGGCAAGCCGAATTTGCTCAGAATGCCGGTTGCGGCAATCGGGTCGGTCGGCGCGACAATGCTGCCGAACATCAGACAAACCGGCAGCGACAGCCCTGCTCCCAGCAGCATCGAAGCGCCGTAGAGCAGCAGTCCGTAAAAGACAGAGCCCAGCAGCGTGCAGACAAAAGCGAGCACGGTAATCTGTCTTATCTGCGCCTTAAAGTCAGCGAGCTTCATGCGGAAGGAGCCGGCAAACAGCATAAAGCAGAGCACGCCTTTCAGCAGGAAGTCCTCAATATCCATCATCTGTGCCTGCTCCACAATCTCGTTTCCCGAGAACACAGTTGACACAATGATGATGACGATTCCAATGATGGTTGAGAAAAGCATCAGCGCGATTTCGTTGGGGAGCTTGGTGACCTTTTCGTTGAAAAAGCCCAGGAGCACCACCAAAGCCATTATTAATACAAATGGAACGATACCCATTATTGTTTCAGTCCTTTCGTTGGGTTGTTTTTATTTTTTGAATTCAAAGAAATTCATCTGTTCAAAGCCTGTCGGCAATGGTATAGCATTCCGCGTTTCCCTCCGACGCCATATTGTTGCTCTTTGTAAAGTTAATGGACTGGATGCCGCTGTGCAGGGAACCTATCCATGAAGCCAACGCCGAAAGCAGTGTGGTAACACCCGGCAGAATGGCGGCGGTTTCAACCCATTTGCTTATCAGAAATTTTTTCCTGTCCTTGAGTGCGTTATCGGGGGGCGTGGCAGTGTTTTCTTTTGTCATTTTTAAACTCCTTAGTTTCTCGTTGCGAAAGCTCTGTGGAGAATGATTTCCGTCATAATAGCGGTATGGAAGAGTTCGTCAAAATGCATGGTGCCGGCAACCGAACACGCCACGCACACAATGAGATACCCCGTCGGCAGCAGAAACGAGACAATCTGAAAGGAGATCAGCTTTGGAATGGCGTGAGAAAACGGGTGTACTCGGCTTTTGATTTTCATAGGAGCACCCCGCGGAGTGGTGCGTGGAATTGCCGGTGATGAATCGTATAAAAATCTACTGTTATTTTACTACTTTTTTCACTATTTTTCAAGAGGTTCCATTATTGTGCATCAAATTTTACCATTATTTCTTGAATTTGCAGCCAATATTCTGTATAATACTCTATAGACACGAACATTACACGACGCAGCCGGCTGAACGGGGACTTGTCAGCTGCGATACGGTTATCCGGCATGAGGGGCATGGAGGAAATATATGAAAAAGAAATCGACATTAAGCAGTCCGCGTTTTCTGATTCCGCTGGCGGTTCTGCTGCTGTTTTATATCGGCTGCGCCGTTTATGTGCTGAACGTCAGCCGCGTATACACGGTGGAAATCGGCACGGAAGGCGGCTACATAGAAGGCACGGTGAAAGCCGCGTCCTCTGACGAGCGCGTTATGCGCGTCAACGGAATATCGGAAGTTGCAAGAAAAAGAGGCACGGTGGTTCTCATTGAAACGGAAAGCACCGGAACCGGCAACGCGGTGCTGAATATCCATTATTCGCAGCACGATTTCGCCGTCGACACCACCATCTATCCGATTGACATGCAGATTGAGATGTACGCCGCGCCGTACGGACTGTTGTATAACAAGTCGCTGGACAGCTTTTCCGGAGCAGAAGTCATTATGGTGATGGTCATCGGCACCATGCTGATTATCGCGTCAGGACTGATTTCCTCCATGATACATAAATACCGGAACGGAGACTTTTCTTATTCTATGGTAGACCGCTGCGGTCTGGCAATCTTCTTCATCATCAACTCCGCGGTCATATTCCACGAATGTATGGAAATGGCAAATCAGGACGTGCCGTTTTCATTGTGGATTGCCGTAATGATTTTGTTTGACAGCGGACAGACCTTTGTCATGCTGAGCGTGATACCGCTGGCAATTCTGGCGCTTGCTTTATCAATCAGTAATATATGGCTTGTGCGCAACGAGGGCTTTCGTCCCATGAATCTTCTGGGCGTTTTTCTCGGCGTTGTGATGATGGGAGGTATTGCGCTGTTGGTTGTCATGACCGCCAACATCGAGTATGAATCGCTCAGCGGCTATTATCTGACCTCCTTCCTCACCATGGCGTTCTCGTTTATCTATTGCTATTTCGAGTGCATGCTGCTGTCAACGATTGTGTGCGCAATTCTGAGCACGCGTTATCAGCCGCCGCATCATCTGGATTACATCATCATTCTCGGCTGCGCTATCCGCAGAGACGGAATGCCTACGCCGCTTCTGCGGGGAAGGGCAGACAGGGCGCTCGCGTTTGAAAGGGAGCAGTTTGCCAAAACAGGCAAACACGCCGTCTTTGTCCCCTCAGGCGGACAGGGCAGCGATGAAATCATCAGCGAAGCCGAGAGCATGAAGCGCTACCTCACGGAGCAGGGGGTACCGGAGGAACGGATTCTCAAGGAGGACAAGTCCGTCAACACCTATCAGAACATGGCGTTCTCCAAAAAGGTCATCGAAGGCGATGCGGAGCGCCTTGACGACGTGAACATCGGCTTTTCCACCACCAATTACCATGTGTTCCGGGGCTACACGCTCGCCGACCGTATTCATATGAAGGTGAAGGGGCTTTCCGCCAAGACAAAGCTGTACTTCTTCCCAAACGCCTTTATCCGCGAGTTTATCGGTTTGCTGTGGGAGAAGAAATTCCGCCATATTCTGTTTATCGTGCTTTTTACGCTGGTTCTGGGCGGACTGTACTATGCGGCGTATATCCATTGATCATCACCTTCTTTTTTACAAGAATCTGTTCGATGTATATTGACATTTTGTGTAAAATTTAATATAATAATGTTGGATTTAACAAAATCGGAAGGAGCTGAATGAAGAAAAACTATTGATAACCACAGCATTTATCTGTAAAAAAAAACGATTAAAGAGAGGTACATTTATGACAGTTTTATTCATGATTTTAGGCTTCATTCTGATAGCGACAGGATTTTCCTGTTTCTTCACACCGCTAGCCACCTTCCTGAGCTACGGCTATCTCATCGCGATTATCGCGACGATTTACGGTATTCTCGGCATCGTTCAGGGTATCCGTTACAAAAGATTCGGCGTTGGCTTTGTGTTCGGCATCATATCGGTTATCTTTGGTATCTGCCTGCTGGTATTCCCAAGATTCCTCTTGATTACGGACGCCGTTATGATTTATCTGACCGCAGCATGGTTCGTGCTGATGGGTATCGTCAACATCATCATGGCGGTGACCGTGACCAAGGCGACCGGTTCCAAAATCTGGATTTTGCATTTGATTATCGGCATTCTCGCCATTCTGCTCGGCTGCTATGCGTTCTTCCATCCGGCAGTTATGGCTGTTTCCATCGGCATTCTGATTGGTTTGTTCTTTATTGAAACCGGCTTCACTCTGGTTTTCAGCGCCATTGACAGATAAAATAATTAAAAATAACAGCGCGGCAGTCATGACTGCCGCGCTGTTTTGTTGTATTAAGATTCAGTATTTGCCCGATGACTGTCCACTCAAAAAACTTCAAAAAACCCCTTGATTTTCCCAGATTTTGTGGTATAATATTAGAGCAATTCGCACGCTGGCGCTTGTCAGACAGGTGACGGCAGCCGCCGTTAGATCGCTGGCAAAATTCAAAGCGCAGCGGAGGTTTTAACCTAAGGAGGAAAACACAATGGCAGTAGTTTCTATGAAACAGCTTCTGGAGGCAGGCGTACACTTCGGCCACCAGACAAGAAGATGGAACCCCAAGATGGCGGAGTACATCTTCACCGAGCGCAATGGTATCTACATCATCGACCTGCAGAAGAGCGTCAAGAAGCTCGAGGAGGCTTACAGCTTCGTCCGTGAGCTTTCCGCAGAGGGCAAGAACATTCTCTTTGTCGGCACCAAGAAGCAGGCGCAGGATTCCATCAAGGAAGAGGCTGAGAGAGCCGGCGCTTACTATGTCAACGCAAGATGGCTGGGCGGCATGCTCACCAACTTCGCTACCATCCGCAGAAGAATCGCCCGTCTCAAGCAGCTCCGCACCATGCAGGAGGACGGCACCTTTGACCTGCTTCCCAAGAAGGAAGTCATCAAGCTCAACCTTGAGATTGAGAAGCTCGAAAAGTTCCTCGGCGGCATCAAGGATATGACCGAAATGCCCGGCGCACTCTTCATCGTTGACCCCAGAAAAGAGAGAATCGCTGTTTCCGAGGCAAAGAAGCTGAACATTCCGATTGTCGCAATCGTTGACACCAACTGCGATCCCGACGAAATCGACTACGTTATTCCCGGCAACGACGACGCTATCCGCGCTGTCAAGCTGATTGCGGGCGCTATGGCGAACGCTGTCATCGAGGGTAAGGAAGGTCAGATGGGCGCTGCCGCTCAGGAGCCTGCCGAGGAAACCACCGAGGAATAATTCTAATAAAGAATATTAAACGAAAGGAAGTTTTTCAAATGGCATTTACCGCTCAGGACGTAAAGGCACTCAGAGAAAAAACCGGCTGCGGCATGATGGACTGCAAAAAGGCACTCACTCAGGCTGACGGCGATATGGATAAAGCAATCGACTTTTTGAGAGAGCAAGGTTTGGCGAAGCAGGCTAAGAAGGCGAGCAGAATCGCTGCCGAGGGCGTTGCTTACGCAACCACCACTGACGACAACAAGGTCGGCGTTGTTATCGAAGTCAACGCGGAGACTGACTTCGTCGCCAAGAACGATTCCTTCATGGAGTTTGTCAAGGCTTGCGCACAGACCGTTATGGAGCAGAATCCCGCTGACGTTGAGGCACTTCTGGCGCTCAAGGCAGCCGGCTCTGACCAGACTGTCGCAGAAATGCTCCAGGAGAAGGTGCTCACCATCGGCGAGAACATTCAGGTTCGCCGTTTTGAGCGCATGGAAGGCGCTTGCGTCGCTTATGTACACGCAGGCGGCAAGATTGGCGTTCTCGTCAACTTTGATACCGACGTTGCTGACAAGGCTGAGTTCGTAGCCTGTGGCAAGGACGTTGCCATGCAGATTGCGGCGCTCAATACTCCTTACCTCAACAGAGACGAGGTTCCTGCCGAGGTTCTCGAGCACGAGAAGGAAGTTATGCGTCAGCAGGTTCTCAACGAGGGCAAGCCCGAGGCTATCGCCGACAAGATTGTCATGGGCAAAATCAACAAGTACTACAAGGAGAACTGTCTGGTAGACCAGGAGTTCGTCAAGGACAACAAGATGACGGTTGCGCAGTATGTCAACAGCGTTGCCAAGCAGCTCGGCGGCAAGATTGCTATCACCAAGTTCGTTCGCTTTGAGAAGGGCGAAGGCATCGAAAAGAGACAGGACGACTTCGCAGCAGAAGTTGCTTCCATGGTAAAATAATCAAATCTTCGGCGAAGTGGTGCGGTAAAACCTCGATTTATTCAGGTTTTATCGCACCTTTTTTATATGTTTCATACTAATTCCTGATAGAAAGTAGACTTATATTTTGCGAGGATATTTTTCGCTAACTTCTGTTTTTAAGTCTTTTAATTAAGAATAGTATGACATAAAATGTAACGAAGCTGCTTCTTGTTTTCACTGTAACTTG
>CAMVTS010000102.1 GCA_947170465.1 uncultured Clostridia bacterium | reverse complement strand
TTTTTGGCTTCTCATTTAATATATATAGTGGGGGAGAACTTTTTTTTATGGAGGAAAACGGAATATGATCAGAGTAAAAGAGAATGTAAATATACTGCAAAGCTTGAAAGAAAAGGGATTGTCAGAATATAAGCTAAGGAAGAACAAGATCCTGGGGACGTCACGGATACAGCGGCTGAGACATGGCGCGCTGCCATCATGGCATGAGCTGGATCTTATCTGCCGGATCACGGCGCGGAGTGTCGCGGATCTGATCGAATACGTACCAGACGCGGCGCGATAAGTACAGAGCAAAAACTTATTTTGTTACCTTTTTGAGAATTGCACACGTTGAACGGATCAGGATCACGGCGTACAATTGGATCACCACCACACCACCACCACAGAAACGGCGCGCGGAAGGGAGGGAGATCCAGAACCAGCGGCGCGGAAGGAAGCACGAACACACGAACGAACACAGCGAAAGCGAGGAAAAAGCTAATGATCAGGGTAAAGAATAGAAGACTGGAACAGTTTTATTTTGCTCACGGAGTAGACCATATCAATACATATAAGGATCTTGACGAGGGTTTGACCGTCTGGGAATACGAAGAGAACGACGAGAACCGGCGTATACTGGACGAATGGCGGCTTGCGATCAGACGCAGGGAAGCGCAGAAGGAACGGCAGGAACAGCCGGAAAAGTATCAGCGCGTGTATTGATCTGGTAAGAGCGCACTTACTCACCACCTTGACAGGCGGTGTAAGTGCTTGCGATCTTGATACCTGAGACGTTTTATATATCGGAGTCAGGACATTACCAGCGGCGGCAGGATACAGCGCGATCCTCCGCCGCTTTTCTTTTTTGTCTGTCAGGATCTGGACGTATCATAATCCAAGGTTTTTGAGACACAGCGGAACGGCACGGAAACAGCGTCTCACAATCTTAAAAAAATATTTTTGAAACGTCTCAAAATAGTGTTGACATTTTGAGACGGTCATGATATCTTATTATCAGACCACACGAAACCACGACACGACAGACACGAAAGGAAGGGTATCACAATGAAGGTTATGTACATCAGAGTTAGCACAACTCACCAGTCAACAGAGCGTCAGGAATACGCAATGCCGGAAGGAATCGAAAAGGTATACTCTGAGAAGATCAGCGGCAAGGATACGAACAGACCGGAACTGAAGAAGCTGATCGAATACGTCAGAGAGGGAGACGTTGTTTACTTCGAAAGCTTTTCACGGATCAGTCGTTCGCTGCCGGATCTGCTGAATATACTGGACACCTTCGACAAGAAGGGTGTCAAGTGGGTGTCGCTGAAAGAGAACATCGACACGACCGGAGCGACCGGAAAGCTGATAGTCGGAATCCTGGGCGCGATCAGTGCTTACGAGCGCGAGATTAACAAAGAGCGCAGGGAATACGGATACCGGAAAGCACAGGAAGAGGGACGCGTTGGAAGACCGAAGAGCGAAGTAACGGAAGCGTTTACGGAAGCTTATCAGGAATGGAAGCGCGGCGAGATCACAGCAACGAAAGCAATGCAGAAGTGCAACGTACCGAAAGCGACATTCTACAGAATGGTTAAGGAATACGAGGGAAGGTAACTTCCCTCTTTTCTTTTGCGCTGCCGGAGGGATAGTTGCCGGATCTGGACGCGGCGAGATCTGGAAAGCGTATACAGGGACGCAAAATAACACAGCAGACCGGAAAACAATTGGATTGATCAGGATCTTATTCTGGTACATCATAAAAAAGATTAAGAATAATATCTTAATCTAAAGATTGAAGAAGACAGGGAGTATATCATTATCTCTCATTATTACCGCGTATTTGCGGCAGAAATCGCGGTGTAAATACGCGGACGATATATTTATCATCCGGACGATCAGACGCGTCAGAACACGCGCTAAACGCGCAGTCGCGGAGGGTAAAAACGCGATCCTGAGCGACACAGTTTGACGCGCTGCCGGATCAGCTGGCGATCAGATCCGGATCAGCTGGCGATCAGCTGAGACGCGGAAGCGATCCGGAAGAAGAACCAGAAGCACGGCAAGATTACGTTTTGACAGATCATTAACGGTCTGAAAACGTGTAGCCTGTTGTGTATAAACTTCGATTGATAAGAACGAATAGCGGCGCGGTCAAGTGGGGTTATGATAGTGTTATATATATACACAATTGATATTTTGGGGCATATTACAAAAACGAAATGTAGCGCGATCAGCTGCGAACAGATCTAATAGTGATATCGACTATATACCGGACTTGCTGGCGGAGGTATGCTTCTGAGGGGTGTTTGCTATATGTTGGAGGGGTGTTTACTGCGGTTATTCCTCCGCGAACGCGGACAGCCTGAGCCGTCAGGATCATCAAAGGGGTTTGGGGACGCTGCCCCAACAAGCGCTCAAATTGTCATTTGTATGACATTTGCCCTGCTTGCCACTTTTATTTTGTGCTTTGCTGGCGGAGGTTGACCAGGCGTTTTCGCGTTGACAGACGCGCGGAAAAATGTACAATAACTGTATTGATAATATAACGGACGGAAGGGAAGGGAGCCACCCGGCGAGGAAACCGTCAGGTTGCCTATGAGGGTTTGGACGGACTGGAACGGAGGGAACAAGTTTGACGATCAATCAGTATCTGACCGGACGCGCTGACTTTATGGAAGTGGACGCGAAACAGTTTTATCGTTTGCTATTCCCTCAGGGGGAATTGGATACAGAAGGATCATACACTCGCGGCAAGTATACGGGGATAGTAACGGCGATCACTGGCAGGAAGAAGCACGGAGACAGACCAGAGATCTTCCGATACTCACTGACTGACGATCTGGGCGCGGTGGACATAGCAACGGCGTCTGATTACTTCTGTATCTGCAGACCGATCAGCTATGCAGGAAAGAAAGCATCAGCGGACATGGCGCGTTATTGTTACGCGATAGCAATTGACGTTGACAAGATCCAGACCAGCAGAAGCGGACTACCAGTCGGACTGATCAATCTCTGGGAGCGTCATATACTCGCAATAAAGCGACTTCCGCGACCGACAGCAATTGTCA
This sequence comes from uncultured Clostridia bacterium, assembly GCA_947170465.1. Classification (GTDB taxonomy): domain Bacteria; phylum Bacillota; class Clostridia; order Oscillospirales; family Acutalibacteraceae; genus Ruminococcoides. The sequence goes on along the minus strand of CAMVTS010000102.1, from coordinate 3,191 downwards.
GTAGCGGAACCGGAATCCACCTGTATTACATTTTTGAGACGCCACTTGCACTGTATAAGGACGCAATCTTCGAACTGCAGGAACTGAAACGCGAACTGACGCGGCTGATCTGGCACGATACCATTGTAAATATCAAGTCAGTGCATGAGATCCAGCAAGAAGGAATCTATCAGGGGTTTAGAATGCCGGGAACAGTCACGAAAAACGGCGGCCGCGCACGAGCGTTTATAACCGGAAAGCGCGTCACGGTGGACTACTTAAACTCTTTTGTCGCGGATCTGTACAAGGCGAAGAAGACGGCGACACAGAAGCGCGGCAAGATCACACTCGCGGAAGCGAAAGCGAAGTATCCGGAATGGTACGAGAAGCGGATCATAGACGGCAAGAAGCCGGACACCTGGGCGACTAACCGGAATGTATACGAATGGTGGAAGCGCGAGATCTTGAGCAAAGCGACAGTCGGACACAGATATTATTGTGTTATGACGCTGGCAATGTACGCGCAGAAATGCAGTCACTATGACGCGAAACACAATCCAGATCCTGTCACGCTGCAGGAATTGGAAAAAGACTGTTTTGATATGTTGGATCATATGGAGAGCATGACACAGACGGACGATAATCACTTTGACGAAGGGGATATCCTGGACGCGCTGGAAGCGTTTGACAGTAAGTGGATTAAGTATCCACGCGCCGCGATATCATACAGAACAGGTATCGAGATCAAAGAGAACAAGCGCAACAGAAGACCACAGGACTTACACTTGAAGATTGCACGAGCGACAGAAGATATATTGTATCCGGACGGATCATGGAGAGCGAACAGCGGACGCAAGAGTAAAGCGGCTGAGGTATTGGACTGGCGCGCACGGAATCCGGACGGAAAGAAAATACAGTGTCACCGCGACACAGGGATCAGCAGAACGACCATTGACAAGTATTGGAATGTGTCAGAAAATGAGACAACGGAGGGAGGCGTTGTCAAGTGAAGACTATTAGTCAAGTCGCTGCGACTCTGGGCGTTTCGCGTCAAACTATTTACAACGTGATTAAGGAAACAGAGGGATTGTCAATTGACAAATTGACAGCGAAAACCGTTGGAAAAACACGATATTTTAACGCAGAAGCTGAAAAGACATTGTCAAAAATACTCATAGACCGGCGATATCGTAAAGCGACACAGGACAACGCACAACGTAAACTGGAAGCGGCGGAGGTACGTATACAGGAATTGACAACGCAGATCCAGGAGAAGGAAGAGCAGATCCGGAAGCTGACTGCAGAGAGCGCGGAACAGATCGAAAAGCTGAGGACGGAAGCGGACGCGCTGCGAGAGAATAACGACATACTGATCAGGACGAACGCGGCGAACGCGGTAACAATGCAACAATTACAGAAGGAACGCGACCAGGCGTTATTGACTGCCGGCACACAGCAGAAAACCGGACGGATAAGGAAAGCATGGCGCGCGCTGATAGGAAAGGACGATACAGAATGATCGAATACAGGACATAGACGCAACAGGAAAGAGACGGGAACACAGACAGAATGAGCCGCGAGAGTGAACAATTGTTTTTACAGAATCGCGGAAAGCTGATCACGCTGACAACGGCGATCGGCGCGAGGTTGAATACAGCAGAACGCGCGGAAGGCGCGGACATAAAGTCGGAACGCTGGGTATTGACGGAAAAGGGATCAGCCACAGAAAACGCGGCTGATCTTTTATTATATCCATATGACGAGATAAAAGCAGTCAATGAGATCCTGATAAAAGACTGGGATTACAATAGCGGCGAGACAAGCGGAACGCTGCTGATTGAGATCTTTAATAAATGGTATTGGAATCCGTCAAAATGGTATCCTTACGCTGGCTGGATACTGGCGTTATTCAATCCGGAATTACTGAGCGAGAAGAAGCGCGAATGGAACGAGCGCACAGAATACAGGTACAATGTGCCGGAAGCAGTATACAGACCGGGAAGCCTGGTCTTTTTTTTATATCACGGCGAACAGCTGAAGGAACAACCGTTTGCCTGTATTGCGTTTGAAGATATCGAGAAGCTGAAGCAGAGAATAACGGACTGCCTGCCGCGTGAATGGGATCTTGAAAGCTGGAATCTGCCGCCACTGTCAGACGAATACTGGAAGCAGTATATCAACTTCGATAACAGAGCATATACAAATAAATGGGACGCGGAGCGCGGCGGCATGGTCAGGAATAATTGGCTTATTCCATTAAGGACACTCGCGGATCTGGGGACGTTTACGCTGATCGGAGACCAGGATCTGGATACAGAACGCAGATATAAACCACTGCAGAGACTGGAAGAAATACGACTGCAATATATCCAGCGACAGGCGAACGGACGAAAGATCTTAATATAATTACTATTGACGCGGCGCGCGCTGGAAGCGCGCCGCTTGCCACTTATGCCAGAGAGGGAAAACAAAGCGACACAGCGACATAACGACAGAGAAACGGACAACGTATATATAGTTATGGGGACGTTATACAGTCATGGAGGGATTACAATTGAATAAGAATTACACACCAGCGTATATAATCCACGGCGCGAAAAGACCGAAACAGAAGGACATACAGGCGGTTATTGATAAAGCGGCTGAAAATGTGAAGCTGACAGAATAGGAGCGGCGTTTGCTCCTGTATTACGCAAACCAGGCGAACTACTTTACACCAGCGAAGAAGACCATACACAACGCGACCGGAATACCAGAATCACGGATAAAGGACGTTAGACGGAAGCTGCAGAAGTGTAACCTAATTGACGTTGAGACGGAGCGCGATCACTTTATATTTATCAATTGGACGGCGATACGCGGTTACGCGCTGCTGCCGGAGCCGCTGGAAGTGGGCGGAAGATCCTACAGTCATTTTGTCCAGGAAGAACAGAAGCGACACAGGAATTATCCACGACTGCCGCTGAGGGAAGACGCTGACCAGATCACAGAACACTTGTACGCGGAGGACTGTTTAGAATGGCTGGCGAGTCTTACGGAAAACGAATACATACAAGCGCGGCGGAGGTTTAGAGAATCAATCAGCGGCTGGAATTGGAATATCAGAGAATGAGATTAGCGACACGCAAAACAGGAATATCGACCTGTTTTGTTTGCATTTTTGGCTTCTCATTTAATATATATAGTGGGGGAGAACTTTTTTTTATGGAGGA
>CAMVTS010000101.1 GCA_947170465.1 uncultured Clostridia bacterium | reverse complement strand
GAGAGATGGAAGCGCCCTTTTTGTTGAGCCTTTCTCTTTGCAGAGACCGCGTATACTTCAAATCTGCCGACGCGTCGTCAGGATCGGCTTTACCGCTCTGCGAATCCAGCTGAGTGATAAACCTGTCGAGCATGATCTTTGCCTGCTCGTCGTAGTTGTAGTTTATATTGTTTGAATCTGAATTCATAGTCATGCTCTCTTACCGCCTTATTATTCAATGTATAAAATATACCATAGATACGGACTTTTGTCTATATTCAAAGCGTTTCTGGGGACAAGTAAAGTCGCCAAGCAGGATAATCCGTCGGACGGCTATATTATTTTGTATAATAACCACTTATCTCCCAAAACCGACCACTTATCGTAAAACGGTGGATTTGATTCTCCAAGCGTGATATACTGTTATCAACAAAGGAGGAAAAACAATGCAGGTAGAAATCAAAATCGACGACAGCTGTATTGAGCCGAGAGTGATTATCATTACCGATAAAGTAAATGATGAAATCAACGACATACTCAATACGCTTTCATCTAAAACGCCTGAGGTTATCACGGGCTTTTACAATGATCTGGCGGAAATCTTATCACCCGAGGACATTATCCGCATCTACGCGGCGGGCGGCAAGACCTTTGCTTCGGTCAGCAAGAAAGAATACATCCTCAGGCAGAGATTATACGAGCTGGAGGAACAGCTGACTAAGCACAGTTTTGTCCGCATCTCCAATTCGGAGATCATCAATCTGAAAAAGGTGCGCAACTTCGATTTGAGCTTATCGGGTACGATTTGCGTAACGCTGTCCGATGGTACGGCAACATATGTTTCAAGACGCTATGTGTCAAAAATCAAACAGGTTTTAGGTTTATAGGAGGTAAATTATGAAAAAGAAAGTTATTCTGCGCAGCCTGATCGGTGCGCCTATCGGTTTAAGCATCAGCTTTATCATCACACTTATCATTTCGGTAATAATCAACAAGGGAGAGTATTATCCTGTAGTGCCGCAGTTGACTGCTCTTTGCGGAAATGAGCTGAACGCCGTCGTAATTCAGACGATATGCTCATTAATTTACGGAGCCGCGTTCGGAGGAGCATCGGTTATCTGGGAAATTGAAAACTGGAGCCTTCTGAAGCAGACAGTTATTCACTGCATTGTTATCTCCGTATCAATGCTGCCGATCGCTTACTGTATGTACTGGATGCCGCATAGCTTTTGGGGTATCGCGGGTTATATCGCAATTTTCTTCTTCATTTATTTCTTCATCTGGTTCAGCCAGTATTTCGCTATGAAGAAAAGAATTCAGGAGTTAAACGAGAAAGTAAAAGCAGACTAATTAAAAACAGCCGTCAAACGGGATTAGCTCCTGCTTGGCGGCGTTTTTGTATAGATTATTTTTTGTTTTTGAAAATAGATTTTGTTATAAGGTGCAAAAATCGTCGGCAAGATGCGAAACGGTATTATTTATAGGTCAATTCCTTTAACTGCCATTCTATTTTTTCTTTATTTCCTTTTTTAACACCGCTTTGAACTAATTGCCCGGTTGCAGTATCAACCCAGAATAGCCCTGTCCATGCCCACGAGAACATTGTGAGCACCATGCTGATTTTGACGCAGGAGTAGTTTTTGCCGTTGATTGTCACGTCCTCTGTGCCGATTTTCTTGGCTGCGAATTCGCCGAGCGACATTGCACCGCGGTTATCGCCCGTGCCAATCGGATAGAACAGGATCTCATCAAGCTTCGAATTAGCAAAAGCAGGGAAGCACATATCCATCATTTGATACCACAGACCGTCGCCGATCTGGAAGCTCTTGTCCTGCGGCTTACCCTTGAAGCTGCCAGTCATCTTTATCACGACGTTTTCCTTAACAGCATTGAGTTCGGTATTGTCGGACGGACGGCTGTATGCCCATTTTATCGCGGAGAGGCTGCGTTCAAGGGTGAATTCCTCCTCCGCCCACTTTTCACCGTTTTTATAGGTGGTTTGAGTGATAATCTGCTCGCTCTCGTAACGGTCATAATTGATTACACGGCGCTGCTTGCCGTCTGTACTGACATACTCGGCGGAAACCAAGCCCTCGGGGTAGGTATAGTCGGGTATATCAAAGGATTGGATTGGCTTCTGAGAATAAGCTATTTTGCCATTTAAGAACACTCTGTCGATAAACTGAATGTTAGATATATTCTCGGCAGGGTTCTTGTCAAGCAGAATCAAATCCGCTTCCATACCTACCTTTATCTGTCCTTTTCTGTCGGCGATGCCTAAATGCTCGGCGCCGTTTTTGGTGGCAAGTACGATAGATTGCATTGGCGTCAGTCCCGCTTCGACATAGTAAGCAAGTTCCTTGTGCTCAATCTCGCCGCTCATCTGCTCAAACATATTATCAGTGCCCATAGCAATCGGAATTCCCGCGTCGTACAGCACCTTGAGATTGTGTATGCTGTGTTCCATTCTCGTCGGGTCTTTCTCGTATGTCATGGCGTTGACGGTCGGAACAAAGTGCGCGCCTGATTTCTTCCAAAGTGCAACAATTGGATCATCGGGTTCAATATCTCTGTCAAGAATGCCGTGCTCTATGCCGTAGATGCCAGCTTCCAGCAGTTCCTTTACGTCGTCATAATAAAAAACGTGAGCGGTAGAGTTCAGTCCGTTTTCCTTACCCTCGCGGATAATCTGCTTCATTAACTTCTTGTCTATCTTCTGGATTGTCAGCTTATTATCAAAATACCAGTAGTCGCCGCCTTGATAGGTGAATTTCAAAAAATCAACACCCGCTTCTTTGAGCTCTTTAATTCCCGCGGAAACCTGTTCGGGAGTATTGACCTCAATCGCCATCTCAGACCTTGCCCATTCGCTGTTGGAGCCGAGAGTATTGGCAGGATGCCCGTCGGGAGCCGTAAAGTTCGGACCAACTATCAGCAGTTCGGGACCCTTTATCTCGCCCGACTTTATTTTCTCGCGGAGCTTATAGATAAAATGCTTCGGTGCGTCCAGATCTTTTATCGTTGTGATACCGTAGGGCAGCACGCTTTCTTGGAAAATCTGTGGCATTCTCTCATTCAGGAAAACGTCGCTCTCCTCTTCGTTGTGACAGGAAAAGCCGCCCTGAATATGAATATGGCTGTCAATCAGACCGGGCATCAGCGTTTTGCCCGCGCCGTCGATGACCTGAACGTTCTTCTTTTGAATCGGCTGCTCGGAGATTTCCGTGATCAAGCCGTTTTTGATGTAGACGTTCTGATGCTCCTGCTCTGTTCCGTCGCCGACGACGATATGAACATCATTGATGATATACTCGTCCTTTTTGTTCTTTTTTGGACGGGTCAGGAATTTGATCAATAAAAAAACGATAATACCTGTTCCGAGAACCATTTGAATAAATCCGATAAGAGGGATTCCAAATACACTTGGCATAATATTTCACTCCTTGCTTATTTGCCGAAAACTATTCCGAAGAAATCGGCAAACTGATCCTTGCGAGGAATCGCTAATCCGCGTTCCTTGTCTCCTAAGATAATCAAGGTATCGCCGGGATTGATATCGAACATATCCCTTGCTTCCTTGGGCAGCACAATCTGCCCCTTTGTGCCGACAGTAACCGTCCACGCATTCTTACCTTTCGGTTTTGCCATAAAAAACGCTCCTTTCAAAAGTATGTTATTTCATACTTTTCATACTTATGATAACAGATAAACCATAACTTGTCAAGTGAAAAACACAAAAAAGAAAACGGACGAAGATGATGAAGCTCATCTTCGTCCGTTATCTTTTATAAAGTATAGGTCTTTTCGCCGTTTTGGTAAGCGGCAAAAATTTTTTCAAGCTCCTTCACTGCGGATTCCTTGTCGGGATAATATTCAAGTATATCGTCATGGTGATTGACGCAGCCAACAACGGCGTACTTCTTATCCTTACTGCCGGCGTAGCTTCTCTGCACGGTAATTCGGTTGTACTCCGCGCATTTTGTCTTGTCTTTAGATAAAATAATCATAGTCATTTTCCTTTCGGCTATTTTTGAATTGGATGTGGCGTAAAAAATGATAGTAAACAATATCAAGAAAAAGATAATCATGTATATCGGATAGTTCATTGATACACGTCCTTTTACTCATAGATTTCACTTTCGCTCTGCAATTGCTTAAAGCTGCGGCGCGCCTTGGCGGTCAGCGCCAACACATACACGCACATAGCGAGATACGCTGCTGCAAACAGCGTAAACAGTACGCAGATCACGGTAAGCACAACCGAAGCATCGGGATCAGCCATTCTCGTTCCGATCATAAAACCTGCCTGATACATCAGGAAAAGCGAAATCACAACGAAAACAATGCTGAGCGTGCGGAAACGGTGATAGATTCTTTTCGCGCTTTCTGTTTTTTCGGGGCCCTCGCAGACAAATTCGGGCGATACCTCCGCTTTCTTTCCCGTGAGATAAAGGAAATCTCCGTAGCCGTCCATCGTATGCGGGATTGATTGATAACCGCACTGAGCGGCAAAGGCGGATATCTCCATCACCTTTTCTTTTGTGGCGGCGTGAAGGATGGTAAAGTACTCGTCAGGCTCCGTTTTCTCGAAATGATAAACACAGCCGCCCTTGATATAAACAAGCTTCCAGCCTTCTTTGTTCATCTCGTTGATGTAATTAAGCTCTTTTTCAAGAGAAAAGAACAGCTTGGTTTTTTTCATCATTTCTTTGTTACTCATTTGTACCCTCCAAAATTTCCTCTCCGTTTTTCACAAGCTCCTTTAATCTGGATAATTCCGCGGATAAAACATCTCGTCCTTCTTCGGTAATGATGTATTCCTTTTTGGACGGATTGCTTTTATACTCCGCGATAAAGCCCTTTGAGAGCAGTGTGTTGATCGCTCCGTAGAGCGTGCCAGCGCCGATGTTCACTCTGCCGTTTGTCAGCTTTTTTACGTTCTGCATAATACCGTAGCCGTGCATCGGCGTGAGCAGTGAAAGCAGAATGTAATATACAGGCTCGGTAAGTGCGCCTTGCTTTGCCATAAAATCACCTCTTATCGTTTGCCGATACATCGACTATCTTTATATCGAGTAACGATATATCGGATATTGACATAACCATATCACCTTCTGATATATTTGTCAAGTGGTTTTTAATAAAATTTCAAAAAAATACCGTCAAGAAGCGGTCACTCCTTGACGGCAGATGATTATTTTATTAGTAGCGACATCAGCGCGGCAAAGCCTGCGGCGAGGATGGGATAACCGACCAAGGTGTATAACCATCTCATGATAAGCGTCTTGCCGTAAATATACGGGTTCAAATCCTCGGTGCCTTTAATCGTCCACGCATTCGTGCGGTTTACCCAGAAAAAGTCTATAAACAGGCGGTCAAAAAGCCCTTCTGTCATTATGATAATGAGAATTTGCCAAAAGCCGTCCCAAAAGCCCCTTGCGCCGTTTACGGCGTAAACCGACGTTAACACAAATGCAATGAAAAACGGCAGCCAGATATTGAACAACATAGCGTTGCGCTTGATCTTCTTTTCCGTAATCAGTCCAAGTTCGACCACACGCTGCTGTACTTTTTTTCATACAAACAGATGAGATTCACCGCTCCGTTTGAGATGCCGATAACGCACGGCAATAGCACAAACAGGCAGGCGGCAAGTGCTTCAATTATCAACATGAATACAGTCATTTTCAATTCTCCTGCTGATTTATCTCTTCTTATGTGCCTTGTACGCGTCTTTGATAAACCGCTCCACGCGCTCGTTTTCTTCCTTACCGAAGTTTTCGGCTATAAAATTTTTATTGTACATTTTGTTATACCGATCGAAGGTATATTCGACATCCGAACGCCTGCTCTTCTTCACAATTTCGCCGCTGTGGTTGTGATAAAGATAATCATAATAAATCGTAAAAAAAGCGGCGATCTCGCGGTCAAGGCTGTTATCTAGAAAATGCAACAGATAGCAGTCGAGGTTATTAACAACAGCGTTGGGCTTTGTCAGCTGTCCGATCTGCGTTTCACCGTCATAAAAGGAGACGACCTCTTTCTTGCCGGCTCCCTTCAGATAACAGGCTATCAGCCTTCCGCGCCATTCCATCACATACTTGGTTTTTGCTATGCCGGTCTGCTCAAAGTAAAAGCGTCCGACAATCTGATCCTCTCCGTTGAGCACAGAATAGCGGCACACCTGCTTTGCGCCCTTAAACAGCCAGCTCAACGGGATCGCAGACGCGGCAAGGTTTTCGACAGCGTTATAATCGGTATATAAAATC
>CAMVTS010000100.1 GCA_947170465.1 uncultured Clostridia bacterium | reverse complement strand
CTTCCGTTTTCATCTCTATTTGTGCCGGTGCCGCACCGGCATGTGGATTAAAATGCAATTCATCATGCTTGGCGTACAGCGCCCTTTCCTTTTCATTCAATTCCCGCATATCTACTCTTATTTCTTCCATTTTCAGCACCTCTGTTTTTATGATATATTTGATAAACCATTGTTAAGCCTTGACTTTCAAACAAATAGAGGTACAATAAAAACAACAGATTGCTTTACAGAAAGAGAGATAAACTATGACCGGATATATTGCCGATATGAGAAAAATTGTAGGACACAAAACGATCATTCAGTGTGCGGCAAGCATCATTTGCGTTGACAAGGACGGCAGAATTCTGCTTGGAAAACGCTCCGATAACAAAAAATGGGGATACTCCGGCGGCGCGGTTGAAATAGACGAGTATGTTGAGGACTGCGCCAGAAGAGAGCTGTTGGAGGAAATGGGCTTGGTTGCAGAGGAGCTTGATTTTTTCTTTGTCAACTCAGGTCCCGAAGCGCATTATATCTATCCAAACGGCGATGAAGTGTCAAATTTTGAGGTCATCTATCTTTGCAGGAAATGGCACGGCGAGCCAAAATCACAGGACGGTGAAATGCACGACCTGCGTTTTTTCTCCTGCGATGAAATCGACCTTTCCGAAATATCGCCGCCGATACGCCGTGTTGTGCAGAAATATATAAACGACTTTCAATAACCTTATATTTTGATAATCGTCTTTCCTTTCGACCTTCCGGACGCTACCTTTTTCATTGCCTTGTTAATGTCATCAAGAGAGAAGATTTCATCCACGGATGTTTGAACCTTTTTGTCGCTGAATATTTCGGAAATCTTTTTGAGTCCTTCGCCGTCCTCGTGCACAAAGATAAAGTGGTAACGCTGACCGCGCTTTGCGGCGAGCTTGTCGTACTTCTTTCCGGCAATCATAAAGGCGGCTCTTTTATAAAGCGGCATACGCATTCGCTTTGCGAATTCGCCGTTTGGCAGACCTCTGAGCGATACCAAAGAACCGCCGTCCTTCAGAATTTTGAATTCGTTTTCAAGCTCCTTGTCACCGAGTGTGTCGAGTATATAATCAACGCCGGATATTATATCAGCATAGTTTTCTTTGCGGTAGTCGATGAATTGATCCGCGCCGAGTGCACGCACACGCTCCTCATTGTCGCCGCTTCCGTTGGTGATAACATTAAGCCCTAAGCTTTTTGCAATCGGAATAGCCATCGCGCCTACACTTCCCGTGCCGCCCGAGATAAATAGCTTACCGCCCTTTTGTACGTTCATAAGCTCATACGCCTGCCATGCGGTGAGTGCCGTCAAAGGAACCGAGGCGGCTTCCTCAAAGCTCAGATTATCGGGAATTTTCGCGAGAGCGTCCGCTTTGACAGAGGCGTACTCCGCAAACGCTCCGATTTTGTCGAGCGGCATACGCGCGTAAACTCTGTCGCCTTTCTTAAATTCAGTGACTTTGCCGCCTGCCTTTTCGACAACTCCGGCAAACTCGTTGCCCATAACCAGCGGAAATTTATATGGAACTATCAGCTTGACCTCTCCGCGCACAATCATATTGTCAAGCGGATTCACGCCTGCGGCTTTGATGTTGACCAATACTTCATTGTCACCAACCTCCGGAACAGGAACATCCTTTACAACAAGCTCCCGTCCTTCGCTCGCGTATTTTTCTAATATTGCAGCTTTCATTTCGTTTCCTCCTTATTGATTCTATCCCGCATAATATCCATACAGGTTTTAAGTGTTTTCTGCTTTAACTCTGACAAAGCTTTAGCTTCCAGCTCACCAAACAGCTCTGTCAGCGTAGGCTGAATATGCCGCCCGACAACGCATTGATCGTTCGGGTTTCGATGAATATCGAAAAGATGAATGTCGCTTGTTCCTTCCACAGCGCAAAATATTTGATAAAGCGTCAGTTCATCCGCGCTTAAGTTCAGCGCAAATCCGCTCCTCCCCTGACTGCTTTCTATAATGCCGGCTTTTTTCAGTAAGCCGGCTATTTTGCGGATGTAGCTCGGATTAGTGCCGACACTTTCGGCTATTTTTTCCGAGGACATCGGCGTTTCGGCTTCGGATATCAGTATTAGCATATGGATCGCCGATGAAAATTTCGTATCCATTATTCTTTCCTTTCGTAAGAGATGATATAGTGCATGTTCTCGGGTAAAGCAAGCTGTGGATCACATTCCGCAAACCGTCCGCTGTGTCCGCTTTCTTTTTCGGTCAGGTCAAAGTGTGACAGCGCGATTCCGATATCTACCTTCTGTATATCACCGAGCGGACTGTCCTTCATCGTTTTGTACTCGTAGAAATGAACTGTGTTGTCAATCACAACCACTCTCCAAGGCTGCTTGTTACCTGCGGACGGTGCGAGACGCGCCATTTGGAGCGAGTCGGAAAATGTGTTGCCGTTTGATAAACCATGACTGAAATCGTTTTCAAAAAACAGCTTTTCAAAGGGCAGGCGTTCATCCGCCTTTAAGCCTTTTCTCATCAGAGATTCGCGGATAGACCTTTTATTTGCAGGATAGCCGACGGGACTTGCCACGGGCATCACCTCGTCCACTTGCACATTTATGGCTTTTTCAAACGCCGCGCGGTTGAGTGATGCTGCGAGCATAACGGTACCTAAACCAAGTGAATGAGCGAGCAGACAGACCTTTTCAAAGCTGTAGCCGAACGCCAGCTCATAGTGCTTCACTCTCTTTACCTTGGCTGCAAGATAGAGCTCACAGCCCACGATAACGGGACTTGACAAACCGTTCTCCTTCGCTTCCAGCAACATAAAATCAACAGACACTCCGAAGGGATTATCCGCTGTCCTAATTATTTCTTTTAGCTTATTTTTATCCTCAGCCGTGATTTTTCTGCCGTCAAAGGTTCTGACGCTTTTTCTTTTGCGTATCGTATCTTTAATGGAATGACTCATATCGCGCCTCCTGTGTATTTGTATCTGATACAGGTACATATTATCATAATCCTTTACATTTGTCAATCCTTGATAAAGATAAGTCCCCTATTTTCATCTTTGAGCGAAGGATGCTGACGGAATAATTATCAAGCAAGACACTCGCTGCGAGTTGTGCGGTGGTACCTATATTATTATTTGTTCAATATCAACAAAATAATATGTGTATTTTTATAGCTAAAAAGTGTGAGAAATATAGAAATATAGAAATATAGATGTTATAATGAACATAATTGAGAAAAATATATAGTTTTCAGACTATTGCTATTATATTTCAAATTATAAAATGATAGGAGCGATATTATGAAAAAACTTTTTATTTTATTCGTTGCCGCCGCTATGCTGGCGGTGAGTCTTATTGGATCGTTTAGCGCATCTGCCGCTAATGGCGGCGCAACGCCTGATGAAGCAATCACGATTGACGCAGAATTTGAGGACGACGCTGTAGCGGTTGTACTCAACGGAGATGTGTTTGCCGATTACGACGGCACGCTTACCCCTCTGTTGAAGCCGGTGACATATGAGGGTATAGGAGTAGCTTCTATACCCGTTCAGGAGATCACGCAGACAGAGAACGGCGGCTCGTTGTATACCGTCGTCAAGCTCTATCTGGACAAGCACAGCAAGCAGAATGTGCTGGATGCAGCGGAAAAACTCAAGACAATGGACGGAGTCAAAACAGCCCATCCGATTACCGACGCTGATGGCATTAATGCCGCCATCGAAGGCTTCTATCGGGATTTTAATAATCCAAAATGGGGTTACAGCGACAAGATCTGCCGCGTTCGCCTGACAAAGGAAGCGGCGCAGCGTCTTTCCGATTACACGGAGGACAGCTTTGCGGCGCTTGGCGTAACGGAAGTCAAGACGGAACAGCTCCCGAATACGCCCTATCCTGATTTGCTGCTGACACTGGATACCCCCGGCAAAGCGTATGTGCTGGCGGCAATCAATCAGCTGATGACAAGAGACGATGTTGCGATCGCTGCGCCGTATGAATTTGCTGTTCCGGACGAGCCAACAAATCCTGACGATTGGGTTATTGTCAAATACTATATAATCGGCGATGCTGACGGAGATGGCAGGGTGACGATTGCAGACGCAACGCTCGTTCAGAAGGCAGCGGTTGATTTGACTCCCAAGGATGGTATGCTCATGGACGTGAACGAGGATGGTCGTGTCTCTATTCTTGATGTGACCTGTATTCAAAAATATCTTGCAGGTTTTACCGATGGGATTGGCAGAACCGGTGATGCTGAAATCATTTAATTCGAAATCTTCTAATACTATTCTCTGATAGAAAGTAGACAACTTTCTATCAGAGAGAAAACGCTTGGCGCGTTTTCCAATTGCGCAAAAGCGCAATTGCCGTCTTATACAATCTTGACGCGCCTACGGCGCTATTAAAAAGTAGAAAGTCTACTTTTTAATGAAGATTGGTATAAATAACTGCCCAAAATACTAATACAAGCAAATATTAAAACCGCTGATAATTATTATTTCATGCTGTTATTACTTTTGATCAATAACTAACATATTCATATAAAGATAGATTAGTCGAAGCCAAGAAGCAAGAACTTGGTTTGTAATTTGCAGGAGGAGCATATGGCAGACTTTCAATTCAGAACCAGAGGACAGCAAAGCCCGCAGGGCAAACAGAGGGTGTATTTCACCTGCCACCCGGATGATTTTGAAAAGTATTTTGAGGAAATACAGAAAGAAATACTCGACAGGCAAGACTGCGCAGTTTTCTATTTAGAGCCGAACACTCAGCCGGAGGACGTGGAGGACTACGAGCTGCGGTTGCGTGAGATGCAGCTGTTTGTCGTGCCGGTGACGACGAAGTTGTTGACAAAAGAAAACCGGGCGATGGACGTGGACGTGCCGTTTGCGTTTGAGAACCATATTCCTGTCCTGCCGTTGATGCAGGAAAGCGGACTGGACGATGTGTTCAACAAGAAGTTCGGCGACTTGCAGTACTTATATAAATATGACACCGACCCGACGGCGATCCCGTATGAGGAGAAGCTGACGAAATATTTGCAATCCGTCATCGTCGGCGACGAGCTGGCAAAAAAGGTGCGCGCCGCCTTTGACGCGTACATCTTCCTCAGCTACCGCAAGAAGGACAGAAAATACGCGCAGGAGCTGATGAAGCTGATTCACAGCAATCCGCTCTGCCGCGACATTGCGATCTGGTACGACGAATTTCTCACACCGGGAGAAAACTTCAACGAAGCTATCCGAGCGGCACTTGAAAAAAGCGAGCTGTTCGCGCTGGCGGTCACGCCGAATCTGATTAACGAAATCAATTATATATTGACCACTGAGTATCCGATGGCGCAGGATATGGGCAAGAAGATTCTGCCTGCCGAAATGGAAGAAACGGACAGGGACAAGATCGGCGAGCTTTACGCCGATCTTCCGGAACTGATAACTAACGGCGATACGGCGACACTCACGGCAAGATTATCTGATTTGCTCAAAGCGGTTGCCGTTCAGGAAAACGATACCAATCCGCAGCATAACTTCTTCATCGGACTTGCTTACCTCGGCGGCATTGACGTAGAGGTCGATCACGAGAGAGCGGTGGCGCTGATTACCGGCTCCGCGGAGCAAGGTTATATTCCGGCACTCGAAAAGCTGGTTTCTATGTACAACAACGGCGAGGGCGTCAAGCGCGATTACCACAAGGCAGTCGCGTGGCAGGAGAAGCTGGTGGAACAGCGCAGAAAGGACTACGAAGCAAATCCCTATGCATATAAAGCCCTATGGCTACTTGAAGATTGGTGGAATTTAGGTGACGCATATACCGCGCTTGGTCAGCTGTCACCGGCACAAAAAGCCTATGAGGAAATGTGCCGCTGCAGTGAAGCATTTGCGAAACAATATACCGACAAGCGGTTTGCCCGTTATCAATCCGTCAGCTACAATAATCTCGGTAATATCGCCCAAGCCCGCGGCAAGCTGAGCGAAGCGGAGGAATGGTATCGCAAGAGCCTTGCTATTGACGAATCCCTCGTGGCAGAAACGAACACGGTACAGTCCCGCCGCGATTTGTCTTTCAGCTACAATAATCTCGGTAATATCGTCCAAGCTCTTGGCAAGCTGAGCGAAGCGGAGGAATGGTATCGCAAGAGCCTTGCTATTGACGAATCCCTCGCGGAGGAAACGAACACGGTAGAGTCTCGCCGCGATTTGTCTTTCAGCTACAATAATCTCGGTAATATCGCCCAAGCTCGCGGCAAGCTGAGCGAAGCGGAGGAATGGTACCGCAAGTGTCTTGCTATCCGTGAATCCC
>CAMVTS010000099.1 GCA_947170465.1 uncultured Clostridia bacterium | reverse complement strand
GCTCGGGCGGACACATGGGTCCGCCCCTACTACTCTGTAACAACTAAAACGATATGAATCTTTCTGTAGGGGTCGGTCTCGACCGACCCGTGGACGAAGCGCTTACGTCAGGCTCATTACCTCGGTTTGGTCAGCTTTGCATGGGTGTTGTTACCCAAATCAGAGATTTGGACAACACCTCAAAGACCAAACCCTACAGTTCAGCGTATTTTTTACCATTATCAAAAGACAAACGGTAGTTTTTTGACAAGCAAAAGGGTTCGGAAATCCGAACCCTAGTTTTGTTTCTGTACAATTTTGTATTCGTCGTAGAGCTGAAAATAATGACAGCTTTTGACGCTCTGGGTGAGGAAGCGTTCCATCTCGTCCTCGTCAAGGTTCACGCCGCAGTAGTCGCCGAACTCCTCGTCCGAGACAAAATGGGCGCACATTTCACATTGGTCAGCCATATCAATCTCTCCGGTACTTGTTGTAATGCTTCTGCTCGTAGCCTTCAAGCTGCGCGAATACCTCGTCCTCTGTCGCGGCGATGGAGTAGAGCGTTGCTGTATCGTTCGCGAGAAAACGGTCGCGCATGGCGTTCTGCATCAGGTCGAGCATCGGCGTGTAAAAGCCGTTGACGTTGTAAATCACAATCGCCTTGCTGTGTCTGCCCAGCTGTTTGAGGGTGAGCGCCTCGAAGAACTCCTCAAAGGTGCCGATGCCGCCGGGACAGATAATGAACGCGTCGGAATTGTCCTCCATATACGCCTTGCGCTCGCGCATAGTCTCGGTGAACACAATCTCGCAGTCGTCGCGCAGGACGTCCAAGTCCACGAAAAACTGCGGGCTGACGCCGACCGGCTTGCCGCCTGCGGCAATCATGCCGCGTGAGACAGCGCCCATTACGCCGAATTTGCCGGCGCCGAATATCATGCCGTAGCCTTTTTGAGCAAGAGAGCTGCCGAGATGCTCAGCGCTCTCCAGATAAGTAGTGTCAATTTGTTCGCTCGATGAGCCGAACACGCAAATGGTTTTCATGCCGTAGGTTCTCCCCTGAGATTAGTAGTATCTTGCCAGCGAAACCACCTTGCCGAGCAGCACAACCTCATCGACGATAATCGGCTCGAAGTCGTCGTTCTCCGGCTGCAGGCGGAAGTGGCCGTTTTCTTTGTAGAAGCGCTTGACCGTCGCGGAATCCTCCACCATGGCGACCACGATTTCACCGTTTTCCGCCACAGGCGTGCGGTGCACAATGACGATATCGCCGTCAAGGATGCCGATATTTTTCATGCTCTCGCCCTGAACGCGCAGCGCAAACAGCTCTCTGCCGCGGCGCAGGTGCTCCGGCACGGGAATATAAAACTCAATATCCTGAATTGCGGTGATGGGAATACCGGCGGCAACCTTGCCGACAACCGGCACGCTGACGCTCTTTTCCTCTCCGGCTATCTGAATACAGCGGTTGACGCCGTGTTCGCGGATAATCAGCCCTTTTTCCTCCAGCGATTTGAGGTGGTGATGTACCGTGGAGGTGGAACGCAGTCCGGTGTAATCGCAGATTTCACGCACAGAGGGTACGCGGCTGTTCTCGGAGCATTCCCTGAGATATTCCAGAATTTTCTGTTGGCTTTTGCTGAGTGGTTTCATGACGAGCACCTCATTTCTTTTCCCTTTCATTGTACCACAACCATGCGGTAAAAGTCAAACGTTTGTTCAAAATTCTCCCATCTATTTTTTGCATTTTTCAGCGCTTCTTCAACAAGACTTCACATAGTTTTCATATTCATGCGGTTTAATATAGATGTACTCAAAAGACGGGACCGCAACCGTCGGGTACAATTGTTCTACCCTCCTCAATGTGTGCCGGCACAGAGGCACACAGTACCCCTCATTTTTTACAGACAGGAAACGCCCGGAGCAATCCGGGCGTTTCTGTTATGTTAAGAAGCGGATAACGTCACGCAAGCCGTCGGCAACGCCGTCGAGCAATCCTTCCAGCTGGTCGGACGGATTGTCCAAATCGGGAACGAGAATGGTCTTGCAGCCTGCGGCGTGGGCTGAGCGCACGCCGTTGGGAGAATCCTCCAGCGCGAGACATTCCTGCGGCTTGAGTCCGAGCTGACCGGCGGCGTAGAGATAAATGTCCGGCTCCGGCTTGCCGTGCGTCACCATTCTTGCGCTTGCCACAACGTCAAAAAAGGAGAGCAGACCGAGCCGTTCAAGATACGCTTCCGCTCTGTCCTTTGGCGTTGCGGTCGCGAGCGCAACGCGGTAGCCGTTGCCTTTTAAGTAGGAGAGCAGATCTTTTGCGCCGTCTTTTGCTTCAATGCCGTGTTCGCTGACGTAAGCGTCCATCAGCTCGACGCGCTTATTGCGCACCAAATCGTAGTCAAAGTCCTCACCGAACCAGCCCTGTAATCTGGCAATCGCATAGGGACGCGCCATGGAACGGATACCCAGCGCATGCTCACGCTGCATGGGATAGCCGTAGAAATTGCCTGCCTCGCACCAGAAGCGGACGTATAATTTTTCACTGTCCAGCATTACGCCGTCCATATCGGAAATCACACCGCGGATTTTCATGATTGTTTCTCCTTGCTGCCTGAGAGGTTGACGAGTACAATGCCGCCGGAAATCAGCAGCAGGGCAATCGCCGTTTCAAGGCGGAATACATTTTCACCGAGCAGGACGCCCGACAAGACGGTGCCGAAAACCGGCACCAAGAGGTTGAACACGGTTATTTTGCTCGCCGGATGGTATTTGAGCAGCGCCGTCCAAATCGTGAACGATACCGCCGAGACAAACGCCAGCCAGAGCAGAATCAGCACGCCGCTAAGCGCTTCAAAGCGCAGCCTGCCGCCGCAGCACAAGCCGACTATCAGCAGCACCGCGCCGCCGAGCAAGAGCTGATAGGCGGTGACGAGCACCGGATTTCTTCCGGCGGCAATTTTTTTGGCGAGGATATTGCCGGAGGCGGCGCAGCCCGTTGACAGAAAAATCATCGCGTCGCCAAAGAGCGTTTCCGCCGTCACGCCGCCGCCCTGGTTGATAAAAAACACGCCGCCGAAGCCGAGGACGCAGCCGAGGATTTTCAGCCACGTCAGCCGGTCGCTGCGGAAAAACAGCGGCACAAAGAGCACCGTCAGAAAGGACGCGCAGGCAGTGATGATCGAGGTGTTCGCGCCGGTGGTGAAGCCGATACCGATGTAGGTAAAGAGATACTGCGCCGCTGTCTGCACCGCGCCGAGCGAGAGCACCGGCAGCAGGTCGGATTGCCGCGGCAGGACAAAGTGCTTGCTGCTCACGCAGAGCAGAAGGAGCACCATCAATCCGGCGAGAAAAAACCGGCAGCCGGCAAAGACCAGCTTCGAGCCGATGTCGCTCTCGGTAATCGCGAACGCCGCGTAGCCCAGCTTGATGAACGGAAACGCCGTTCCCCAGAGCAGGGTGCAGAATATCGCCGCGAGAACGGCGAAAAATGGTTTTTGTAAAACAGAAGCCTTCATAATTTTCATAACAATAGGGTTTGGCGCTGACCAAACCCTATCTTTCACAGCTTATTTCTTTTCAGCGACAGCCTCGCGGATAACACGCGCGATATGCGGCTGCGTCAGTTCAAACTTGTCGAGCAGTTCCCATGCCGGACCGCTGTAGCCGAAACGGTCCTGAACGCCGATACGCGTAACCTTGACCGGACATTCGTCGGTGACAACCTGGCAAACCGCGTCAGCCAGACCGCCGACAACATTGTGTTCCTCGACGGTGATAATTCTGCCGGTTTCCTGAGCCGCTTTGACAATAATCTCACGGTCAATCGGCTTGATGGTGTGAATGTTAATCAGACGGGCGCTGATTCCCTCTGCTTCCAGCTCCCTGACCGCCTTGAGCGCCTCATTGACAACCAGACCGGTCGCAATCACGGTGACGTCGCTGCCCTCGTGAAGGGTAATGCCCTTGCCCAGCTCAAACTCGTAGGATGCGGGGTCGTTGAAGCTGTCAATCGCCAGTCTGCCCAGACGGATATAGACCGGACCGTTATACTCGATAGCCGCCTTGGTAGCCGCCTTCATCTCCCAGTGGTCAGCCGGATTGAGCACGACCATGCCGGGAATCGCGCGCATAATCGCGATATCCTCAATGCACTGGTGGGTCGCGCCGTCCTCGCCGGTGGAGATACCGGCATGTGAACCGGCAATTTTGACGTTGAGCCCCGGATACGCAATGGAGTTGCGGATTTGCTCAAACGCTCTGCCGGTCGCGAACATCGCGAAGGAAGCGGCAACCGGAATCTTGCCTGCCGCAGCCATACCTGCCGCGACGCCCATCATGTTGCCCTCGGCGATACCGCAGTCAAAGAAGCGGTCAGGAAATTCCTTCTTGAAAACGCCGGTTTTGGTCGCTGCCGCAAGGTCAGCGTCGAATACAACAATATCTTTATTTTCCCTGGCAAGCTCGCAGAGCGCTTCACCGAAGCTCTCGCGGGTCGCCTTCTTGATAATCTCAGCCATCAGCACTTGCCCTCCAATCTGTCAATCTCAGCCTGAAGCTCAGCGGTCGCCTGCTCGTACTGCTCCTTGTTGGGAGCGGTGCCGTGCCAGCCAACCTGGTTTTCCATGAAGGAAACGCCCTTGCCCTTGACTGTCTTGCACAGGATTGCGGTGGGCTTGCCCTTGACGGTCTTTGCCTTGTCAAGGGCGGCGGCAATCTGCTCAAAATCGTGGCCGTCAATCTTGATGACCTCAAAGCCGAATGCCTCAAACTTTTTGTCGAGCGGCTCAATGCCGGCGACTTCCTCAACGGTGCCGTCAATCTGCAGACCGTTCTGGTCTACCATGACAACGAGGTTGTCAAGCTTGTGATGAGAAGCGAACATTGCCGCCTCCCAGACCTGACCTTCCTCTACCTCGCCATCGCCGAGGAGTGTATAGGTACGATAGTCTTTCTTGTCGAGCTTCGCGGCGAGCGCCATTCCGCAGGCAGCGGAAACGCCCTGTCCGAGAGAGCCTGTGCTCATGTCTACGCCGGGGGTGCCCTTCATGTCGGGGTGACCCTGCAGCATGGCGCCGACGTGACGCAGTACAGTCAGCTCGTCCCAGTCAAAATAGCCCTTGAGCGCCAGAATCGCGTAAAGGCTGGGGCAGCAGTGACCTTTGGAAAGCACAAAGCGGTCACGATCCTCCCACGCGGGATTTTTGGGGTCAACGTTCATCTCCTTGAAATAGAGATACGTGAAGATGTCCGCGGCTGAAAGCGAGCCGCCGGGATGACCCGACTTTGCGTGATATGTGCCGAGAATCGCTCCCATTCTTGCCTTGGCGGCAAGAATCTGAAGCTGTGTGATTTCTGAACTATCCATTGAATTACCGTCCTTTCTCTGAATCCGGGTGGATTTTCGAGCGAGTTTTCGCCCTTTTGCGCGAAAAACCGCGTAAAAGCGCAGAATAATTACCATTCATATTATACACCATATCGTTAAAAATTCAACACACATTTTCGACCTTTTTCCAAATTCTCATAAAATACCTAATAAGCACCTTGAAACCGGTGGATTTTGTGTTATAATTATTGATGTAAGAAACTTGATGGGAGCGTTGATTATGCTGCTGACCGCCGACGTAGGCAATACCAACATCAAGCTGGGTATCTATGAAAACGACCGGCTGAATTTCAAGCTGCGGTTTTCCACTGACCCCGGCAAAACCAGCGACGAGCTGGCGGTGGAGCTCTACACCTTTTTCCAGATTTACGCGATTGACACCGCCTATATCAAGGCGTCCATCATCAGCTCCGTCGTGCCAAAGGTCACCCAGCCGCTGCGCGAGGCGATTGAAATTGTCACCGGCGCCAAAAGCCTGGTCGTGGCTCCCGGGCTGAAAATCGGCATGGAGCTGCGCATTGACCGTCCCGAAACCCTCGGCGGCGACATCGTCTGCGGCTGCGTCGGCGCGCTTGAAAAATACGGCGGCCCCGTGATTATGATTTTCATGGGCACCGCGACCGTTATCGCCTACGCGGACGAAAACCGCGTCTATCGCGGCGGCGCCATTGCTCCCGGCGTGGGTATTTCGCTTGACGCGCTCTCCAGCCGCGGCGCGCTGCTGCCGGCGGTGGATTTGAAAGCGCCCAAAAGCGTTATCCGCACCAATACCGTCGATTGTATGCGCTCCGGCGTGATGTTCGGCACCGCCTGCATGCTCGACGGCATGATTGACAAGTTCATCAGCGAAGCCGGCAAGGACTGCAAAATCATCGCCACCGGCGGCCTCGCACCCCAGATGATTGCCAATTGCTCCCACGAAATCCTGTTCGACGAAAACATCATTCTCGACGGACTCAACGCGATTTATAAGAAGAACAGG
>CAMVTS010000098.1 GCA_947170465.1 uncultured Clostridia bacterium | reverse complement strand
TTTTAGTGACTTTGATGTATTGACAAAAGTCACTTCATAACAGAGAATAGTATTAATGTCTTTAGACATTAGTCTGAGTAGCCACAAACGCGGCTGCATTTTTGATGCAAAGCAAAAACCGGCAGACTAACTGCCGGTCAGCTTACGTTTTAATTTTACTGCAAAGCCTCTGAGCTTGATGTATATGAAACGAATCGGATAAAGGGCGTAATGAACATGGTAATACACCTTATACCCGGTATCATCGGTGGAATACTGTTTTCCCTTATGGACAAAGCCAATCAGAACCGCAAAGACCTGCTCCTCCCGGATATGACGTTCCTTATTGGGCAGATTATCGCCGAGAAAGGTATAGCCACATTCTTCCAGCTTGATGATTCTATGAAGCAGATACCTGCCGTCACGCGCGTGATACATGGCGACGTCATATTTCTTCAGACGTTCGTCAGGCTGCTTCTTGCGCAGGATAACGAGATCGCGATCCTGCTTAATCATCGGAAGCATACTGATACCCTTGGTATTGAACGTCAGTGTTTCATGCGTATCAAGATATTCCTTGAAGTTCATCAGGGTTCAACCACGCCAACGGAAATCAGCTTGTCGAGTACCATGTCCACATCCTCGGAAATCACTTCGTAGGGAGCGTCATATTTTTCTGCCATCGCCTTTTTGATTTCGTCCGGAGTAGTTTCTTCACGAAGAAGGTCAATAATATACGCGGCGGTAGCATTGCTGGTGATAATGCCGGAAAAAACATCCTTATCCGTTGATACCATCACCTGTGAACCATCCATATTATGCGTCAGCATTTCTTTTTTCAGCTTCATTTTCATTCTCCTTGCTTTTTCATTGTTTGATATGCCAGCTCTGCGGCTTCGTCTTCCATATTGCATTCAAGACGATAAAACGATACGCACTTCAGCGTTTCCTGCAGCATATTCAGCGTCTCTATCAGCAGCCCCGGCTTGTCCGGGCGATAGGTCTGCTGCAACAAAGTCGGAAACGCCTCAGACGGCGCAATAGCCTCGATATGATTTTGCGGTGAGCGGTTCAGAATACATATTGCTCTGACGGGAAGTGTAACATCTTGGCTTAGCCGGTATTGACCGTTCCACGGTGTTCCGCAGGCGTACAAACGGTTGTCTCTGAGCTTCATGAGAGGCTTGTCATCATTGACCATGATTACCTTATGTCCCTGCACAGGCAAGATTTTACGCCATAGAGCAGTATGCGTGGATTTGCCGGTTCCGCTGACTGCTATAAAAACATAGACCTCGCCGTCAACCGCGATGGCTGAACCATGAAGCAGATAAATCTGATACGCTATCAGCTGTTCCGCCAGCTTACGGTACAGTGCCAGCTCCTCAAAATAATAACCTGCTATTCTGTTGCTATCAGAGAAATATCTGCGCTCACTATTGGTATCGTCCTCGGTAATCGTCACGGTAAATTGCGGTTCTGATTCCGTAATATATTCTCGGCAAAACGCTTCAGTCTCCGGATACCGACAATTCACCTGCGCCGTTATCTCTGCGAGCTTGATTCGGAAAGTGTTCATACCTGCTGCTCTCTTCCTCAACTGGTTTTATTTTATCATATAAAGACGATAAAATCAATCATTTAGATAAATTTGTTCAGCTCTGTACTATATTGATAGTCAATGGCATACAGCGTCTTTTCTATTTCCTCACGCTCAACCTGTAAATCATCGCACAGCGAATCCAGTGACGCGTATTCATCGCGAAGCTTGGTATTGATATAACTTAGTAATATCATAGGGTCCTTTGGAAGCATTGTTATCTCCTCTGCAAAAAAATATATCCATTTATATTATACATGAAATCTATCATTTGTAAAGAAAAAGCTCAAAATCTCCTGCGCTGTCAGACTGTTCACTTGATTTTTCTGATAACTGTGCATTTCTACATGCACAGTTATGTGCTACAATACTGGCAACAGATAGAACGGAGGCTGTTTTATGAAAAGAATAGTAACGATTCAGGATATCTCCTGCGTAGGCAAGTGCTCGCTGACAGTGGCGCTTCCCATCATCTCTGCCACCGGCGTAGAAGCGGCAATCATTCCGACTGCCGTACTCTCTACCCACACTATGTTCAAAAATTTCACCTGCAAGGATCTCGATGATCAGATTCTCCCGATTGCGGAGCACTGGAAGAGTGAAGGGCTTTCCTTCGACGCGTTTTATACCGGCTACCTCGCTTCCGCCCAACAAATCGCCAAGGTTATCAGATTGATTGAGGAATTGAAAACCCGGGAAAGTCTGGTAATTATCGACCCTGCCATGGCTGATAACGGTAAGCTCTATCCTGCCTTTGACGAGGAGTTTCCGCAGGAAATGGCAAAGCTCTGCGCTATTGCGGACATTGTTCTGCCGAATATCACTGAGGCATGTTATCTGACCAATACGCCTTATCAGGCGGAATATGATGAAGCCTTCGCGAAGGAAATCTGCCGCAGGCTTGCCGCCCAAGGTGCGAAAAAAGTCGTTCTGACCGGCGCTGCATTCGACGGAAAATACGGCGTTCTGCTATTTGACAGCCGGAAGGACAGCTTCTACTTCTATGAACAGGAAAGAATTGACGCTTCATATCACGGAACCGGCGACATTTTCAGTTCTGCGTTTACCGGTTCTCTTATACGCGGTGTTTCTATAGAGGAAAGTGTACGCATTGCGGCTGATTATACCGCGGAATGCATCAGGGTGACAAAGTCTTCTCCTGAAGCCAACTGGTACGGCGTTGATTTTGAATCAACGATTCCCTATCTCATAAAAAGATTATCTGATTAATCGTTGACAGCTATGACAGAATGTGTTATAATTTTACAAAAAGTTGTCGATTTGATATAACTTTTTTAACATTCTTATGCCCAATAAGAGTGTAATTTCAATTTTCAGGGCAGAAAGGTTTTTACTATGGCGGCAATTGACGATTTTAAAAATGCCATTGATCAGATTGGTTCACTCAGTGTTGAAGAGAAAGTGGATATTGTCATTAACGGCTTATCTAAATTAAAGCCTGTACTGTCAAAATATGACGAACAGACAAACGGAGCTGTTTTCGTATACGCGATTCTCAGTACCAGTATTGCCGCTGACGGCAAACTGACTCCCAATGAGCTCGCTTTGTTCGAGGGCTTTAACAAGGCGCTGGGCATGAATAATACAACGGAAGAAAATGTTAAGATGTTGAAGGAATTCTCCGATAAGCAGTCTTACGATGCCGTTACCTCTCTCAAAGGCGTTCTGTCTCCTGACGAAACCGCTATTCTCTGCCAGGTTGCCGCAGCTATCTGCACCATCGATAATAACCTGACCCGCGGTGAGTTCATGTTCCTCTGTGACCTGATTTGCTGACAAATCAAAATAATTGGTAATTAGTTAAAGGGGCTGTCGCAAAACGAGAAGTTTCGCGGCAGCCCTAATCAATTGAACGTTAACACTACTTCATATCAATAGTCTCCGCCTTGGATTATCCGGACGGAGGTTTTTGCGTCTTATTTGGGTTATGACATGCGCCTTTATTATTTAAAAAACCGCTTCCAAACAGCAACGGCGTTTGAATTGCTCAGCTTGTGTTCAATATCGATTCCTGCAGGGCAAATATGGTGGCAGGACAGCGATTTGCCGCAGCCGCTGTAGATATGCTTGCCGTATTTTTTCACTAAATCGTATTTCTTACCTTTCGGGAGCTGCGAAAGGATCCTTGAAGCAGGAACAAAAGCCGCCGCGCCGTAAAAATCGCCGTCCGGCATAAAATTCGGGCAGACCTCAAGGCAGCAGCCGCATTGGATACATCGCGACGCGTCATAGCATAGATCAGCCGCCTTGCCGGTATGATGCGCAGACTGCTCCAGCCAGTTGTGGATCGACCTGAGATTTTCCATCATCAAGCTCCGGTCAACGATCAAATCGCGCACGGTCGGAAATTTTCTCAAAGGCTCCAAGCTGAGCTTGCCGCGCTTGCAGGCGCTTAGCTTGGTGTCGCAGGCGAGAGCAGGACTGCCGTTGATCCGCATGGCGCACGCGCCGCACTTCTTTTGCAGGCAGCTGCACTGCCAGTGAATCGTTCCGACGGGATTGCCGTTGATATCCTTTAAATCATCCCTCGCGTTAATTTTATTGAGCAGCGTTGCCACCGTGTCGTCAGGCAAGGCGTCCAGTTCAATTGTCTGTTTGTATGGCGCGGAAGCGCTGTCCTTCTGCCGTATAATTTCTATTGTAAGCTTCATAACTGATTGATTTCTCTGTAAAACACTTTTGTATTCTTTACGATTGTTTGCTTTTGGCAGTCGGGATTTATTACCGGATAATCTGTCCTTCTGTGCGCGCCGCGGCTCTCTTTGCGGTATAATGCGCCATTCACCATTGCTTTTGCGAGAGCAAGCAGGCGAATTTCGGCAGGATTTGCGGCTTTATTTTGCAGCAAATCTAATTCTGCTAAAGCCTGATTCAGGTCGTTTTCACTGCGTAAAATTCTTAAATGATTGCCGAGGATTTGACTGACCGAATCCCTGAAAGCCGGGGAAGCCTCGGTATACGGCTGAACATTTTTCCGTTCCGTTTGTTTATCCGGCGCGCTCTCTTTCATCGCTGTCCTTGCGGCAACCTTTCCGCCGTAAACCGCGCCCAAGAGAGAGTTGCCGCCCAAGCGGTTCGCGCCGTGATACTGACAGGCACATTCACCTGCGGCATACAGATTTTGCGCCGAGGTGCGGTGCTCCGTATCGACCCAAATCCCTCCCATAAAATAGTGGATACCCGGCGATACGGGAACCGGCTTTTTCGCAGGGTCGAGCGCGAGGTAGTGAAGCACCTGCTCCTGCAAGTCGGAAAGGCGGCTTTTCCAAACACTTTTATCGAGCCCTGTCATATCGAGGTAAACCTGATCTTCACATTCCGGCATGGAGGTCACCGCAACCATTTCTGCGGAGACAACGTCGCGCGGCATCAGGTTTTTCAGTTCGGGATATTTTTCTTCCATAAAATACCACGGCTTGCCGTTTTTGACGACAAACAGCCTGCCGCCCTCTCCCCTTGCCGCTTCGCTAATCAGCAGGCGTTTTCCAGGAATTGAAATAGTCGTAGGGTGATACTGGACAAATTCAAGATTGGCAAGCTCCACGCCGTTTTCAAGGCACATGGCGGTCACGTCCGCAGTGTTTTGCGTGGTGCCCGTTGTCAGTCCGCTGAACAAGCCGTTCATGCCGCCCGAGGCGAGGATGACGCTTCCGCCGAAGGTCACGCTTTCGCCTGTGTAATTATCATTCACGGTTACGCCCTGGCATTTGTTATCCCGAATATGAAGCTGTTGAAGCACATGATGCGGATAACGCTTGATAACGCCCTCTATCTCATACCGCCGTACCGCGTCGATTAGCGCCGTCATCAGCATTTTACCGGTACTGCTTTTTACAAAGGCAGTGCGTTTTTTCTTTTGTCCGCCGAAATTACGCTGTACGATCCCGTTTTCATTCGTCTGAAACGGCACGCCGAGCTTGTAGAACTCCTTTACAATTTCCGGCGCGTTTTCGCAAAGACCGCGCACCGCTTTATTATCAGCGAGATAAACGCCGCCGCGCATGGTATCTTCAATATGATTTTCTACCGTATCGTCCTCGCCCATTGTGTTTAGGCAGGCGTTAATACCGCCCTCCGCCATGACCGACTGCGCGCGTTCGGACTGCATGGACGATATCAAGTTTGACTTTACACCGTTTTCGGCAAGCGTGATCGCCGCGGAAAGTCCGGCAAGCCCTGCGCCGATAATATTGATTCTCATAGCTGCCACCTGATGTAGTAAATGATAAAGCCTGCCGCCATAAACAGCATGGCAGCGGAAACAAAAAACAAAATGTCTCCTGCCTTTGGGCGAAGTCTTTTGACGCCGAAGGTGATGAGTACCGGCTTGACGTTTGTGATGATATGCACCGCAACGCTCAGTAAAAACAGGATTTGTGTTATCAGCCGGAAAACATCAAACGGGACCAAGCGGAACACGCCGCCCGAGGTGTAGCCGAACGCCGTCATATGGAAAAAAACAAGTGCCAAAATCAAAATGCCGCTAAGTCTTCTCGCCCAGAAAATGCGGTTTTGACGGAAATACGGCGCTTTTGTTTTAACCGATGTTCTGACCGAACGAACCGTAAGTATTATGCTGAGCACAGCGTGAACGATGATCAGCGAAAGCATGGTATGTGATAATACCTTCAAAATAATCATCGCAATGTTCATCATGTTCAGCGCGCCGAGTATGCCGTGAATGATAAACAGCACAAGCACGGTCATAGCGATGATTCCGTTGATTTTCCTCATAAAAAGCCTCTACATTTTTATCTTCAAAATA
>CAMVTS010000097.1 GCA_947170465.1 uncultured Clostridia bacterium | reverse complement strand
GAAGGCTTTTTCTTGGTGGTACGGGTTTTCTTTCTGTCTCTGAACAGAAGAATGAAGGAAACCGCGCCGATGATAACGGCGGTCAGTACCAGCCAGATCCAAACGTTCGCGCTTCTCTTGACCTGCGCGGTTCTCGCGTCGGGAATGATGGAAGCGGAATCCTTGAGCGCCTTTTCGGTGGCGCTGTTGGTCTTGTCAACCACCTGGCTGCTCTCGGTGGCGCTGCCGCTGCCGGTGCTGCCGGAAGCGCTGCCGAATACCGCGACGGGCTCGTCAGAGGTTGCCGCGTATGTATTGGCGGTGATGGGGGAGTTGTCAATCGGGGTGGGACCTTCGACAACGTCCTCTTCGTCAGTGGTCGCGAATACGGCTGCTGCGGTGGGATTCATCACAGCGTCCTCGCTGTTGAGCGCGTTGAAGGTTGCCTCGTTCATCTCGCCGGTGATTTCCAGATCGTTGCAGAGCTGGAAGGACATCAGCGCCTCGGTGGTGTAATCGCCAAAGAAGCCGGTCGGCTCAATGTCAAAGTAACCGAGCTCATACAGACGCTGCTGCATGTCAAGGACTTCCTCGGTGAAGTCGCCGTTCTGCGCGTAAGCAGGCGCGGGCGCTTCGGTGGCTTCCTCGGTTTTGGCTTCGTCAGTCTTGGCGTCGTCATCAGCCTTTGCTTCCTCTGCGGGAGCGGCTTCCTCGGTATCCGCCTTGACTTCCTCCTTCTCCTCCGCCTTTACGTTGGCGTAGGGAGCGTCGTCGGAATAGAGCACGTCTCTGTCGGAGCCCGCGATACCGTCTACCAGTACGCCGGCTGCCTGCTGGAACGCGATGTAAGCCTTTTCGGTCTGGTTGCCGAACTCGCCGTCAATCGCGCCGTCATAGAAGCCCAGCTCCGCAAGGCGCTTCTGAATCTTGACTACCTCGTCGCCGCTGGAGCCGTTTCTCCATACGGAGGGCGTGCTGCTCTGGGAAGAGGAAGAAGAACCGGAGCTGCCGGTGGAGTTGCTGTAGCTCGCGCTGGCGTTGGAAGGAGAGGTGCTGGAACGTCCGGAGCCGTCAAAGTAGTAGGTGGTGCCGTCAATGGTTCTTGAGGTGTTGACGATATACTCGCCGCCCTCATAGTAGTAATAGTCGCCGTTGAAGTTTTCCCAGCCGTTTTCCGGATAGGAGACCGCCGCCAGCTTGAACCAGTAGTCCCAGCTGTTCCAGCCGCCGATTTCGTCGTAGCAGACGCCGTAGTCGCTGCCGCGCGCGTCTACCTCCATGCCGTCGGCAATGTAAACGCCGACGTGTCCCGGTCTGGAAAGTCCGAGACCGTGTACGCGCGGAATACCGCTGTCTACGCTGCCGTAGTCGCAGCCGTTTTCAATCGCGTCGCTGAGCATGCTGATTCTGTTGCCGCCGCAATAGGACCAGATCAGACCGGAGCAGTCAACCGCTCCCGGCTCTGCGCCGCCCCATACGTAGCTCCAGCCGCTGTAGTAAGCGTTGAGCGCGTATTCAGCCAGACCGGCGCCCGTGCCGGAAGCACTTGCGCTGAGGCTGCTGCCGGCGACACATACGCCGGATACAGTCAGTACACTCAATGTCACAGCGGTCAATTTTTTAATCCTGTGCATCGTTATTACCTCCAGTGTTATCTAAATGATGTCAGAAATGTAACGGTTTCGTAACAGCGAAACCCGGTTCTGCGCGTCATTTATTAACAAATTTGTAATAATTATATCATCTTTGTTTCGAAAAATCAACCCCCAAGCCCCATTTTTTTCAATTCGGGGGAGATTTCAGTGATATTTTCTAACAAAATTATGTCAGCCCGAAATAATTTGACGGATTTGTCGGTAAACAGTTTACAACGGCAAAAAGGTGTGTTATTATATATTCGTATGAACAATCATCACGCCTGCCGTTTCCTTTTAAATATAATAAGAGCAGCGCGGCGCGTTGCCGTCCTGCACAGGAAATGTGGCTGAGGGCTGAGATTATCATACAAACCGATAAAAACAGGTATGAAAAGAAAAAAGTCCCGAAAAAGGATTGACAATACTTTAACAATCATGTTAAAATATTAACAATCTAATTCGGCGTGAAAGAAAGGATTTTATCACCATGAAAAAGATTCTCTGCACCTTACTCGCATGTACCATCGGCGTTTCCGCTGTCGCGGCGCTTTCCGGCTGCGGCTGCAACAGCGACAAGCCCAACGGCTCCTCGCAGTCTCAGAACAGCGAGGCAGGCTACAAGGTTATCGCCACCGACCCCGATTTGAAGAACGACACCTTCGGCTTCTATATCCTCAACGACAAGGAAGTCATGCTCACCCGTTACTTCGGCTCCCAGTCGCAGGTAGAGATTCCCTCAACCTTCCAGAATTACACCGTCACCACCATCGGTCACAGTGTGTTCGACAACGACGGCATCACCTCCATCACCGTTCCCGAGACCGTCACCGACATCAAGGACTACGCCTTCGCGAGCAACAAGAACCTCACCTCGGTCAAGCTGCCCTCCAAGCTGGAGTTCCTCGGCACCAACGCTTTCTTCTACTGCACCAAGCTCGAAACCGTCGAGCTGCCGGCAAGCCTGAAGAAGATTGATTCCTTCGCGTTCTCCGCCGCCGGCATTAAGACCATGACGATTCCCGAGAGCCAGACCCTCACCGAGCTGCCGGAATACATGTTCCATCAGTGCCCCAACCTCAAGGAGGTCACCATTCCGGCAACCATCACCACCATTCCGGCGACCGCGTTCAGCCAGTGCCCGAAGGATTTGGTGATTAAAGCGCCCTCCGGCTCCGCAGCCGAGACCTTCGCCAAAGAGCAGGGCATTAACTTTGAGGCGATTTAAGGAAGAACAGCCCTTATCACTTACCACTAAGTAAACGCTGATTTAAGAGATAAACTTTTAATAGAATCTGTAGGGGAGCCCCTTGTGGGCTCCCGGCAAACGCAGTAAAACTGCGTTTGCCATGACAGCCGCAAGGGCTGTCACTACAATGTTTTGGAAAGAATGGATTTAATCAGCGCTTACCTAACCACTATCCACTAACAAAACGAGGTAGAACATTATGAGCACAAAAGAGTATCCCATCGTAGAAAGCGTGGAGTCCTTCAAGGCGGCTTTGGCGCGTGTCAGAGCGGCTCAGGCGACCTTCGCGACCTTCACCCAGGAGCAGGTGGACAAGATTTTCCTCGCGGCGGCTACCGCTGCCAGCCGTGCCAGAATTCCGCTCGCCAAGATGGCGGTCGAGGAAACCGGCATGGGCGTTGTCGAGGACAAGGTCATCAAGAACCACTTCGCCTCCGAGTACATCTACAATTACTACCGCAACACCAAGACCTGCGGCGTGATTGAGGAGGACAAGGCAAGCGGCATGATGAAGATTGCCGAGCCTATCGGCGTGATTGGCGCGGTCATTCCGACCACCAACCCGACCTCCACCGCGATTTTCAAGGCGCTCCTGTGTCTGAAAACGCGCAACGGCATCATCATCAGCCCCCACCCCCGTGCCAAGAAGAGCACCATTGAGGCGGCAAAAATCGTTCTGGAGGCGGCGGTTGCAGCCGGCGCTCCAGAGGACATCATCGCCTGGATAGACGTGCCCTCCCTGGAGCTGACCAACCTGCTCATGCAGGAGAGCGACTGCATCCTTGCCACCGGCGGCCCCGGCATGGTCAAGGCGGCTTACTCCAGCGGCAAGCCGGCTCTCGGCGTCGGCGCCGGCAACACCCCGGCGATTATCGACGAGACCGCTGACATTCTCCTCGCGGTCAACTCCATCATTCACTCCAAGACCTTTGACAACGGCATGATTTGCGCCTCCGAGCAGAGCGTGATTGTCGAGAAGAAGATTTACGCCAAGGTCAAGAAGGAATTCAAGACGCGCGGCTGCTACTTCCTCAAGGACGACGAGCTCGACAAGGTGCGCAAGACCATCATCATCAACGGCTCGCTCAACGCCAAGATTGTCGGTCAGAAGCCCGTCACCATCGCGGCGCTCGCCGGCGTGACCGTTCCCGAAAGCACCAAGATTCTCATCGGCGAGGTCGAGAGCGTGGACATCAGCGAGGAATTCGCGCATGAAAAGCTCAGCCCCGTGCTCGCCATGTACAAGGCGGAGAGCTTTGAGGACGCTATCGCCAAGGCGGAGCAGCTCATTGCCGACGGCGGCTTTGGCCACACCTCCTCCCTGTATATCGACGCGGTGAACGAGACCGCCAAGATTAACCGTTTCGCGGCGGCGATGAAAACCTGCCGTATCTTGGTCAACACACCCTCCTCTCAGGGCGGTATCGGCGATTTGTACAACTTCATGCTCACGCCTTCCCTGACGCTGGGCTGCGGTTCCTGGGGCGGCAACTCCGTTTCCGAGAACGTCGGCGTCAAGCACCTGCTCAACATCAAGACCGTTGCCGAGAGGAGAGAGAATATGCTGTGGTTCCAGGCGCCTGAAAAGGTCTATATCAAGAGAGGCTGCATGCCCTTCGCGCTGCAGGAGCTGGGAGACGTGATGGGCAAAAAGAGAGCTTTCCTCGTCACCGACTCCTTCCTCTACAAGAACGGCTACACCAAGCCGATTACCGACAAGCTCCAGGCGATGGGCATTGCCTACACCACCTTTGCGGACGTAGAGCCCGACCCGTCCCTGATTTCCGCTCAGAAGGGCGCCGACGCGATGCGCTCCTTCGAGCCTGATGTGATTATCGCCTTCGGCGGCGGCTCCGCGATGGACGCTGCCAAGATTATGTGGGTGCTCTATGAGCATCCCGACGCGGATTTCCAGGATATGGCGATGCGCTTCTCCGATATCCGCAAGAGAATTTACACCTTCCCCCACATGGGCGACAAGGCGTATTTCGTCGCCATTCCGACTTCCTCCGGCACCGGCTCCGAGGTCACGCCCTTCGCGGTCATCACCGACCAGGAGACCGGCATCAAGTATCCGCTCGCGGACTATGAGCTCATGCCCGACATGGCGATTGTCGATTCCGACAACATGATGAGCGCTCCCAAGGGCTTGACTGCCGCCTCCGGTATCGACGCGGTTTCCCACGCGCTGGAGGCTTACGCTTCCGTCATGGCGACCGACTTCACCGACGGCCTCGCCCTCAAAGCCCTGAAGGTCATCTTCGAGTACCTGCCTGCCTGCTACGACAACGGCATGAATGAGCCGGTTGCGCGTGAGAAGGTTGCCCATGCCGCTACCATGGCGGGCATGGCGTTTGCCAACGCCTTCCTCGGCGTCTGCCACTCTATGGCGCACAAGCTCGGCGCGTTCCACCATATCGCCCACGGTATCGCCAACGCCCTCATGCTTGAGCAGGTTATCCGCTTCAACTCCTCCGAGGTTCCCACCAAGATGGGCACCTTCCCACAGTATGACCATCCGCACACCCTCGCGCGTTACGCGGAGGTGGCGCAGTTCCTCGGCTTCGGCGGCAAGGACGACAAGGAGAGCGTCGAGAACCTCATCAAGGGCATCAACGACCTCAAGGCAAGAGTCGGCATCAAGGAGACCATTGCCGACTACGGCGTGAAGGAGGAGGACTTCCTCAGCACCCTCGACGAGATGACCGAGCAGGCATTTGATGACCAGTGCACCGGCGCGAATCCGCGTTATCCGTTAATGAGTGAAATCAAGCAGATGTATCTCAACGCTTACTACGGCAACAACAAGGACGCCGTCTGAGCGTGAAAGGAGTGTAAAGCATGAAATTTGATACCGTTATCGCCCAGAGAAAGCACAAGATTATCTACCGCGACGGCGACCTCTGCGCCAAGGTTTTTGACGAATCCTTCCCCAAGTCCGACGTCCTCAACGAGGCGCTCAACCAGGCGCGCGTGGAGGAGACCGGTCTGAATATCCCCAAGATTGAGGAGGTCTGCAAGGTAGACGGCAAGTGGGCGATTATTTCCACCTATATCGAGGGCAAAACCCTCCAGCAGCTCATGGACGAGAATCCCGACAAGATGGACGAGTACCTCGAGCTCTTTGTCAACGTACAATTGCAGATTCTCAACACCAAGTGTCCGCTGCTCAAGCGTCTCAAGGACAAAATGCAGGACAAAATCAGCCAGACTGACCTCGACGCGACCACGCGCTATGAGCTGCACACGCGCCTTGCTTCCATGAAGAAGCACAACAAGGTCTGCCACGGCGACTTCAATCCGTCCAACGTCGTCATCACCCCCGACGGCACGCCCTTTATCCTCGACTGGTCTCACGCCACACAGGGTAACGGCGCGGCTGACGCGGCGAGAACCTACCTGCTCTTCTGCCTGAAGGGCGAGAAGGAGCTTGCCGAGAAGTACCTGAAGCTCTACTGCGAAAAGGCTGACGTCGCGCGTCAGTACGTCAACGCGTGGATGCCGATTGTCGCCGCTTCCCAGTCCGTCAAGGGCAACCCCGAGGAGAGAGAGTTCCTCCTCAGCTGGGCGAACGTATTTGATTATCAATAAGGCTTTTGGAAAGGACGAGCAAAACGCTCGTCTTTTTTGACGGTAGAAAAAGTCTAAATGTGATTTGTTCAGGACAACGTTTGACAAAGAGAAAGCC
>CAMVTS010000096.1 GCA_947170465.1 uncultured Clostridia bacterium | reverse complement strand
TATTTTGCCATTCTATTTTTTGCAAATATAGTTTTTCGACAAACTAAAGCGGCTGAGAAATCAGCCGCTTTCCTATTGCTTGCCCTTAGGTTTGAACAACATTCCCGCCAGCACGCTGAACGCAATCACTGCACCGACGCCGGCGGCAGCGCTCTCAAAGGAGCCGGTGAAAATACCGAGCGCGCCTTCCTTGCGCAAGGCGGTTTTCATGCCCTCCGCCATGAGGTTGCCGAAGCCGGAAATCGGCACGGTTGCGCCTGCTCCTGCGAGGTCAACAAGAGGCTGATAAGCGCCAAGCGCAGAGAGCACCACGCCTGAAACAACGAACAAGGTCAGAATCCTAGCAGGTGTGAGTCCTGTTTTGTCAATCAACAGCTGACCAATCACGCAAATCAAGCCGCCAATCACAAACGCCAATACAAATTTCATTCTATCACTTCCCGGTTTAGTATGTGACATTTGCGGCAATTCATGCGCGGAATGTGAAATTCACTTGAAAAATTACAGAAACCGCTACACAAATCAAAAATTTTGTGGTAAGATTATATTCGGTAATTTTTATCACGATAAAGGAGTGAAGCACATGATAGAGGTGAAAAACCTGACGAAGTGCTACGGCGACATCAAAGCTGTTGACGACATCAGCTTTACCGTCGATACCGGCGAGGTGCTTGGCTTTCTCGGTCCGAACGGCGCCGGCAAGTCCACAACCATGAACATCATCACCGGTTACATTTCGTCCACCTCCGGAACCGTGACGGTTGACGGTTCCGAAATTCTGGAAAACCCCAGGGAGACCAAGCGGAAAATCGGCTTTCTGCCGGAGATACCGCCGCTCTATCCGGATATGACGGTGAGAAAATATCTGGAATTCATGTTTGATTTGAAAAAAGTCCGTCTGCCAAAAAAGGAGCATATCGAGGAGATTATGCGCCTGGTGCAGATTTCCGACAAGGGCGGCCGACTGATAAAGAACCTCTCCAAAGGTTACCGCCAGCGCGTCGGCTTTGCGCAGGCATTGCTCGGCAATCCGCCGGTGCTGATTCTCGACGAGCCGACGGTCGGTCTTGACCCGAAGCAGATTATCGAAATCCGCAAGCTGATCCGCAGTCTGGGCAAAAAGCACACGGTTATTTTTTCCAGCCATGTTCTGTCTGAAATTTCCGCGACCTGCGACCGGATTATCGTCATTTCCGAGGGCAGACTGGTAGCGGACGCGAAGGCAGACGAGCTTTCCAAATCACTTGGCAAGTCGCAGAAGCTCAGCCTGATAATCGAGGGCAATTCCGCCGATATTCTTGCGGAAATCAAGAAAATCCCCGGCGTGCAAAAAAACGTCAAGCTGCGCGACATTGCCGAAAAAACCGCGGAGTACAGCGTGGAATACGGCACCGACAGCGACATCCGCCGCGAGGTATTCAGCGCGATGGTGCGTATCAACTGTCCGATTCTCGAGATGAAGTCGGGCGACGAGAGCCTGGAGGACATGTTCCTCAAGCTGACGCAGAACGCGGGAAAGGGAGGCAGATAAGATGGGTGCGATACTCAAACGAGAGCTGGGCGCGTTTTTCAGCTCGGCAACCGCGTATGTGGTGATGGCGGTATTCTTCTTCTTCTCAGGGCTGTTCTTCAACGCCTATGTGTTCGCGAGCAACAGCACCAGCATGACCTACGTGTTCAGCAACATGTTCTATATCATCATGTTCATCATTCCGATTATCACCATGAAGTCCTTCGCGGAGGAAAAGAAGCAGAAGTCCGACCAGGCTTTGCTCACCTCACCATGCAGCCTGACTGAGATTGTCCTCGGAAAGTTTCTGGGAGCATTCATCATGTTCGCGCTCTGCTGCGCGATTTTCCCGGTGTATGCGGTCGTGATTTCCTTCTTTGCGGCGCCGCAGTGGTCGGTGATTCTCTGTACGCTGCTCGGAACGCTGCTGCTGGGCGGTTCGTTGATTGCCGTTAACGTCTTTATCTCGGCAATGACCGAGAGCCAGGTTGTCGCGGCGGTGCTCGGCATGGGCGTGGGACTGCTTATCAGCATGATGAGCTACTTTGTGAGCCTGATTGACGTGGACTGGATTAAAACCGTCCTCGAAAAAATCAGTTTCCTCAACTATTATCAGAATTTTACCTACGGTATTCTCAGTTTTACCGATGTGATATTTTTCCTGAGCGTGACGGCGCTGTTCCTGTTTTTCACCGTCCGTGCGCTTGAGAAAAGACGCTGGAGCTAAGGAGGGTTATGATGGAACAGAACAACAAACCTTCAAAGGGCTTCAAGGCGTTTTTGAAATCGCGCAAGGCGCGTCACGGCGGCATGGCAATCGCGCTGGTGATTATCGTCACGGCGGTCATCGTCGTGATCAACATTATTGCCAATCTTCTGGTAGAGCGGTTCCCAAATCTCAAAATGGACTTCACCGCGAACAGCGCCTACGCGCTGCAGGCTGACACCGTAGACTATATGAACCATCTGAACAAGGACGCGAAGGTCACGATTCTGATGACCGAGAGCCAGTTCGAGGGCAGGGGCGAGTATTTCGTCCAGGCGAAGAACCTGCTCGAAAAGATGGTTGCCGAGTCAAACGGCAAGCTGAAGATTGATTACGTCGATACCACGACGAATCCCGGCTTCACCAACAAATACAAGAACGTCGACTGGACTTCCGCGACGACAATCGCGATTGTCGAAAGCGGCGAGCAGTACCAGGCGCTGTCGCTGGATGACTGCTTCACCTATAATCAGGAATATTACTCCGCCTACGGCTACTACGAGTTTGAGAGCACGACGATTGAACAGGCGGTCGTCACCGCTGTGCTCAACGTCACCACCGAGGATAAGGTGATTGTCGACTTCATCAAGGGCAATCAGGAGAGCGACTACACGGCGCTCAAATCCCTGCTCACCAACAACGCCTATCAGGTCAACGAGATTTCGCTTGTCACGGATAATCTCGACGAGAACGCCAAGTTTGTGATTCTGCACGCGCCGGCGGTTGACCTCGACGAGAGCGCGGTCAAGAAGCTTTCCGACTGGCTGATTAACGGCGAAAAGTACGGCAGAAATCTGGTTTACATTCCGTCCAACGAGAACGTCAACACGCCGAACATCGACGCGATGATTGAAGAATGGGGCATCAAGCTGACGGAGGGCTTTGTCTTTGAGACCAGCCAGGATCACCTTCTCAACGGCGCGGGCGAGTTTGCCTTCATCACGGATTATGCCGACTATTATAAAGAGAACCTCAAAAACCCGGATATTCCGGTGGTTGCCTTCCAGTCCAGAGGCTTTGAGATAACCGACGAGAACAGCGCGCACGCGCTCCTCAACACCTCCAACCGCGCCGGCGTCATGCCCTATGAACCGGCGGACGACTGGGATTTCAACGACGCGATTTCCGGCAAGCCGATTGCGGTAGCCGCCGAGAGCGTCAAAAAGGGAAGTGAAGCGGAATCCAGACTGATTCTCTTTGGCTCGGACAGAATGTTGTCCTCCACCTTCATGAACCTCAACAGCTTCAATAACGCCGCCTTTGTGATGAATATTTTCAACACGATTTCGGACAAATCCGACGAGAGCATCGTCATTGAGGGCAAGAGCCTTGCCAATTCCGAGCTGGGCGTAACCGACGTCACGACCACCACCGCCATGATGATTGTTTTTGAAATCGTCCTTCCGCTTGGAATCCTGATTGCCGGTATCATTGTCTGGGCGCGCAGGAGGCATTTATAATGAAAAAGAAAAAGACCTTAATCATTGCCGTAATCGCCGCCGTTGTGCTGGTCGGCGTCATGCTGCTCCTGATTTTCCTGCCCAAAAGCTGCAATTCCGGCGCCGACAGCAGCGCCGCGACCGGTGACGAGGCGGACATTGTTCAGCTGAGTACCGACAGCAAGGGCGTTCACCAGGTTAAGATCACCGATGAAAAAAAGGCCGCCTCCGGCGACAGCGAAACAAGCGGCACCTTGATTGAATACACGCCGTCACAGCTGAAAAACATGCATGTAGAAAATAAACAGGGCAGCTTTGACGTGACCGCCAACACCCCCGAGGGGGAAGCGACGGTCTACACGCTGGTCGGCTACGAGGATTTTGACTTGCAGACGGGCGCGCCCGACGCGATCGCCAACGCCGCCGCGAGACTGGAATTTTCCATGCTCGCCGGCGAGGACAACGGCGGCAGCGATTTCGGTTTTGACAAGCCGCGCTCCGTGGTGACGGTGGAATACACCGACGGCACCAAGTCCGTTTTCACCCTCGGCAACGACGCGCCGCAGAACAAGGGTACCTACGCCAAGTTCGGCGACAGCAACGAGATTTTTGTCGTCAATTCCGAGACGGTCGCCGCCTTTGATTACGGCGTGACCGATTTAATCAGCCTGACGATTAACAACTCCGCCGACGACGAGGAAAACGCGCAGGCGAGTGAAATCAACATCACCGCCAACGGCGAAAGCGTCAAGCTGGTTCCCAACACCGACAACAACCTCAACGGCAGCTACTTCCTGACCGAGCCGGTCAGGGTGATTGCCGGCGAGAGCGAGTCGAGCAAGATAGAAGGCGGTATCCGTGGCCTGTACGCCGACAAGGTAGTGATGGTCAATCCGTCCTCCGGTCAGCTCTCCGAGCTGGGACTCTCCGAGCCTTACGCGACCGTCAAGGCGGTCTATCCCGACACCACCGTTTCGCTGTCCGCGTCCAAGCCCGACAGTGAGGGCAAGGTCAACCTGATGGTTGGCGGCAGGAAGGTTGTCTATACCCTGTCCGCTGAGAAGGTCGCCTGGGTTACCACCAGCCGCGAGAGACTCAAGGGTGATTACGTCCTTTCTCCCAAGATGACCTCGCTCAAAACCATGAATATCAACGACACCAAGCTCGACCTCAGCAGCCGCGAGTCCACCGTCACGGACGATCAGGGCAGCGAGACCACCTCGACCATCACCACGGTATTCCGCGGCACCGAGGAGCTTCAGCTGGAGAACTTCTCGCCCTTCTTTGACGAGGCGGCAATGATTGCCCTCGCCGACGACAAGGCGGAGAATCCTTCCGGCAAGGCGGCGCTGACGATTGCCTATACCTACGCCGGCGGAGGCTCCGACAAGGCGGAGTTTTACGAAGCTTCCGACAACCGCTATATCGCGGTGCTCAACGGCACGGCAATCGGACACGCGCGCAAGTCCGACATCACGCGCGTGCTTGACGATTTGAAAAAGCTGTAACTATAAATATGAATATAACCTATATAACATGAGGAGTGAACAACAATGGGTATGACAATGTCTCAGAAAATCCTGGCGGCACACGCGGGATTGGACGAGGTAAAGGCAGGACAGCTGATTAACGCGAAGCTCGACATGGTGCTCGGCAACGACGTTACCTCACCTGTCGCCATCAACGTGTTCGAGGAAAACGGCGCGACGGCAGTGTTTGACAACACCAAAATCGCCATGATTATGGATCACTTTACCCCGAACAAGGACATCAAGGCGGCAACGCTGGTCAAGCAGACAAGAAGTTTTGCCAACAAGTACGACATCAAAAACTTCATGGACGTGGGCATGATGGGCATTGAGCACGCGCTGCTTCCGGAAAAAGGTCTGGTAGGCCCCGGTTGCCTGTGCATCGGCGCGGATTCCCACACCTGCACCTACGGCGCGCTCGGCGCGTTCTCTACCGGCGTCGGCTCAACCGACATGGCGGCAGGCATGATCAGCGGCAAGGCGTGGTTCAAGGTGCCTTCCGCGATTAAGTTCAACCTGATTGGCAAGCCGCAGGGCTATGTCAGCGGCAAGGACGTGATTCTGCACATCATCGGCATGATTGGCGTGGACGGCGCGCTGTACAAGTCCATGGAATTTACCGGAGAAGGCGTACAGTATCTCAATATGGACGACCGTCTCTGTATCGCGAACATGGCGATTGAAGCCGGCGCGAAAAACGGTATTTTCCCGGTGGACGACGTCACCAGAGAATACTGTAATGGCAGATACCAGGGTACGCCGGTCGAATACGCCGCCGACGATGACGCGGAGTATGATGAGGTCTACGATATCGACCTTTCCGCTATCCGTCCGACGGTCGCCTTCCCCCATCTTCCCGAAAACACCAGAACCGTCGATGAAATCGGCGAAGCCGAGGTCAAGATTGACCAGTGCGTGATAGGCTCCTGTACCAACGGCAGAATCTCCGATCTCCGCGCGGCGGCGGAAATCTTCAAGGGCAAAAAAATCGCCAAGGGCGTGCGCTGCATCATCATTCCCGGCACCCAGAGCATCTGGCTCCAGGCAATGCACGAGGGCTTGTTTGACATCTTCGTCGAAGCCGGCGCGGTCGTTTCCACACCGACCTGCGGTCCCTGCCTCGGCGGTCACATGGGCATTCTCGCGGCAGGCGAGCGCGCTGTTTCCACCACCAACCGCAACTTTGTCGGCAGAATGGGTCACGTGGACAGCGAGGTCTATCTGGCGAGTCCGGCTGTCGCGGCGGCAAGTGCCGTAGCCGGTTACATCACCGACCCTGCAAAGGTACAGTAAGGAGGAGTTATCATGAACGCAAAAGGCAGAGTACACAAGTTTGGCGACAACGTAGACACCGACGTGATCATTCCGGCGCGTTACCTCAACACCGCTTCCCACAAGGAGCTGGCGGCGCACTGCATGGAGGATATCGACGCGCAGTTTGTCAATAAGGTGCAGGAAGGCGACATCATGGTTGCCGAGAAAAACTTCGGCTGCGGCTCCTCCCGTGAGCACGCGCCCATCGCGATTAAGGCGAGCGGCATTTCCTGCGTGATCGCTTCCACCTTCGCGCGGATTTTCTACCGCAATTCCATCAACATCGGTCTCCCGATTCTGGAGTGCGACGAAGCCGCGAGAGAAATCAAGGACGGCGACACCGTTTCCGTTGATTTCAACACCGGCGTGATTACCGACGAAACCACCGGCAAAACCTACCAGGCGGAGCCCTTCCCCGAGTTCAT
>CAMVTS010000095.1 GCA_947170465.1 uncultured Clostridia bacterium | reverse complement strand
TAAAATGGAAAAAATAATTGAAACACTGGCACTTGTACTGCTGATTGATTTACCGATTTATATCATGCTGGTCATCGCTGAATGGCGGATCCTGGAAAAAGCGGGTGAAAAGGGTTGGAAATCGTTGATTCCGGTTTACAATCTCTTTGTCTCCCATCATATTGCCGGCATGAGCCATATTTGGTTCGTGCTGGAGGTCAG
Organism: uncultured Clostridia bacterium; assembly: GCA_947170465.1. Lineage (GTDB taxonomy): Bacteria > Bacillota > Clostridia > Oscillospirales > Acutalibacteraceae > Ruminococcoides. Next base: position 6,928 of record CAMVTS010000095.1, on the reverse strand, counting down.
TTCCTGGGTGGCGGAATTATTGCTGGAAATCATTCCGGCTGTCCCGGATTGGCTGGAAATTGTTGCCGGTGTGACGATTGTTATATTCACAATTGTCATGGAAGTGATTCACCTGAACTTGTTGGGGAACCGTTTTGGGAAAAAGCTCCCCTTCAAAATCGGCATGTTCCTGCTTCCGGAAATCTTTCTCCCGATTCTCGCCTTTGGCAAATCCACCTATACGCCGCCTGAACATTAACACAACAAACCGCGCAGCACCGCGGCTGCGCGGTTTCATACGGATAATTAGAGGAGCTGAGCTATGAATCTGTCATTATTATCGCTTGCTGTCCATTCCGGAGAGTGCGACCACGCGCTGAAGGTGCTCTACGGCAGTTCTTCCGCTGAGCTGGAAGCCCAGCGCAGAAGATACCTGCACGCCATCAGCCACTTTGCGGAGCTGTTTCCGAACCGCGGCGATATCCGCCTGTTCTCCGCACCCGGAAGGACGGAAATCGGCGGCAACCACACCGACCATCAGCACGGCTGCGCGCTTGCCGCGGCTGTCAACCTCGACGTGATTGCAGTGGTCTCCTTCCACAACGAAAAGAAAATCCGCTTTGTGTCCGAAGGTCACGGCACGATTGCCATTGACCTCAGCGACCTCAGCGTCCGCGAGGAAGAAAAAGGCACCTCTGCCGCGCTGATTCGCGGTATTATCGCACGCTTTGCCGAGACGGGCGTTGATGTCGGCGGCTTTGACGCGTATTCGACCTCCGAAGTGCTCAGCGGAAGCGGACTTTCCTCCTCCGCAGCGTTTGAAACGCTGATTGGCACCATCATCAATATCCGTTACAATGGCTGCAAGGCTGACGAAGCCGAAATCGCCAAAATCGGTCAGTACGCCGAGAATGTGTATTTTGGCAAGGGCAGCGGTCTGCTCGACCAGACCGTCTGCGCCTTCGGCGGCTTTGTTTTCATGGATTTTCTCGACACCACAAAGCCCTATATCGAGAAATACCGCTTTGATTTTGAAAAAGCCGGCTACCACCTCTGTATTACCGACACCAAGGGCAGCCACGCCGACCTGACCGGCGATTACGTCGCGGTTCCAAGAGAGATGAAATCGGTGGCGCACGAATTCGGCAAGGAGTATCTCCGCGAGGTGGACGAATTCCTGTTTTTGCGCTCGATTCCCAATCTGCGCGGCAAATGCAGCGACCGCGCCATCATGCGCGCCGTGCATTACTTCAAGGAAAACCGCCGCGCTATTGACGAGGCGCGAGCGCTGGACAACGGCGATATTGAGCGCTTCTTTGAGATTTACCGTCAATCCGCCGCTTCCTCTGCAACCCTGCTGCAGAATCATTTTTCCAGCTCCAAGCCAACGGAGCAGGGTATCTCGCTCGGTATTATGATGAGCCGTCTGATTCTCGGCGACGACGCGGCTGTCCGCGTTCACGGCGGCGGCTTTGCCGGTACCATTCAGGCGTTTGTGCCCGCCTTCAAAACCGAGGAATATGTCCGCAAAATGAATGCGCTGTTCGGCGCGGGAAGCTGCTACGTCCTGCGCATCCGTCCTGTCGGCGGCGCTGAAATTACCGTATAGGAGTTTACTATGATTTACGCAAATATCCAAAATCTGATTGATTATTCTATCAACAACCACCTGATTGACAAAGAGGACGCGCTTGTTATCCGCAATCAGCTGATGGACGCGCTGCATGTCTGCGATTGGCAGGACGAGCCTGCCTCCGGCGCCGACGCACCCATTGACGACCTGCTGCAGCCACTGGTTGATTACGCCTGCGCAAACGGCGTGATTGAGGATACCACCGCCAGCCGCGATTTATTTGATACCAGGCTGATGGGCATTGTCACGCCCCTGCCGCGTGAGATTATCCGTGATTTTCACGCCGCTTATGAGCAGTCTTCCGAGACGGCGACGGAATGGTATTTTGATATCAGCCGCAAAACCAACTACGTCCGCGCCGGCAGAATCGCCAAGGATATGAAGTGGAAGAGCGATTCCGCATACGGCGTGCTCGATATCACCATCAACCGTTCCAAGCCCGAAAAGGATCCGCGGGATATCGCCAAGGCGCGCGCCGGCACTTCGACCGCCTATCCCAAGTGTCAGCTCTGCGCGGAAAACATGGGCTTTGCCGGCAACCGGAACCATCCGGCAAGGCAGAACCTCCGCCCGATTCCGCTGACCATTCACGGCGAGCCGTGGTTTTTGCAGTACTCGCCCTACGGCTACTACAATGAGCACTGCATTGTATTCAACAGCATGCATATTCCGATGGTGATTGACGCGGAGGTCTTTGACAAGCTCTTTGACTTTGTCGCGCTGTTTCCGCATTATTTTGTCGGCTCCAACGCCGACTTGCCGATTGTCGGCGGCTCAATTCTCAGCCACGAGCACTTTCAGGGCGGTCACTACACCTTCGCCATGGAGACGGCGCCGGTTGAGAGAACCTTCGCCCTCTCCGGTTATCCCGAAGTCAGCGCCGGCGTGGTCAAGTGGCCGATGTCCGTCATCCGTCTGAACAGCACAAACAAGGCGGAGCTGACAAAAGCTTGCGCCCATGTGCTCAAGGCATGGCGCTCCTATACCGACGAGGCGGCGACGATTTTCGCCTATACCGGCGATACGCCGCACAATACCATCACGCCGATTGCCCGCATGCGCGACGGCGCGTTTGAGTGCGATTTAGTACTCAGAAACAACCTCACCACTGAGGACAGACCGCTTGGTCTGTATCACCCGAATCCCACCCTGCACCACATCAAGAAGGAAAATATCGGTTTGATTGAGGTCATGGGTCTGGCGGTTCTGCCGGCGCGTCTGGCGGTGGAGCTGGAAGCCGTGAAAAACGCGCTCCTGGGCGGCGATGCACTCGCCGACAATCCGCAGACCGCTTCTCACGCACAATGGGCGGAAGAATTGCTCAGAAGCCATCCGGAATTCAATGCGGACAACGCCATGGATATTATTCATGCCGAGGTAGGCGCTGTGTTTGAGCAGGTGCTCTGCGACGCAGGCGTTTTCAAGCGCGACGAGGCAGGACAGGCGGCGTTTGACCGCTTCATTCAGACCGTTCTGTAACGGCCGATTCCCGGCAATCCAAAACAATAATTTGCTATTGACAAAGACGCTCCTTTTGACGTATACTGGTAGTTGGTTAAACGATTTACCAATAACGCAAAAGGAGCATTTTTTATGACCATCAAGCAGGTTGCGGAAAAGGCAGGCGTGAGCGTGGCTTCGGTCTCGAATGTCATCAACGGCAACTACCACAAGGTGTCCGCCGAAACGCGCCGCAAAATTGAACGGATTATCGAGGAAACCGGCTATATGCCCAACGCGATGGCGCGCAGCCTGGCGACTCAGGAAAGCCGGATTATCAGCCTGGTGATTCCCTATATCGGCGATTTTTTCACCTTTAACTACAACCCCTATTATGCCGAGCTGATTGCGGAGTTGGAAAAATACGTGCGCAGCCGTAACTACTGCCTGATGATTCGCTGCATCGAGCGATGCCGCGATATTGTTCCCCTGCTCTCGTCATGGAATGTGGACGGCGTGTTTTTTGCAGGCGCTTCCGGCGATGAAATCCGCGAGGTGCGCAAAAGTCTGCAATGTCCGGCTGTGTTTATCGACTCCTACTGCGAGGACGACGGCGTGGTCTGCGTCGGCATTGACGACTACCGCGGCGGCTATCTGTCAGCGCAGCACCTGCTCAACAACGGACACCGTCGGATTGCCTTCGCATCCCCTGAATTCGGCGAGGAAGGCGTTATCTGGGAGCGCTTTTGCGGCTTCCGCGACGCTTGTCTGGAAAAGGGCGTGGAAATTGCGCAGGAAGACATTTTCACGGTGGACACCGTGGAGAGCAACAGCATTGTCGCCGGAAACGATATCGCCCTGTCGCCGAAGAAATTTACCGCTGTCGGCGTGATGTCCGACCTGTCCGCCTGCGGCATTATCCAGGGGCTGCGGCAATGCGGCAAGCGTGTTCCCGACGATATTTCGGTCATTGGCTTTGACAATCTCTCACTCTGCAGCTTTACCTACCCGAAGCTCACGACTATTTCGCAGGATATACAGATGAAGGCACAGAAAGCCGGCGACCTGCTGCTGAAAATGATACGCGGCAAAGAAGAACTGACTGCCTTTGAAAAAATCTCCGTCAAGCTGGTAGAACGTGAATCCACCGGCAAAATCAGCCTTGAATAACCACAACGCCCGTGATATCGGGCGTTTTTTACGCTCTTGCTTCAAAAAACAGCAATTTTACTTAATGAAATTAGTGACATTCGAGTATTTTTACTGTATAATATAGATAATGATTTTGTACAAGGGGTTCATCTTTATGAAACACTCTGTTTTCTGGAAAATTATTATTGGTTTATTGATTTTTTTGACGCTTGGTGAATTTGTGATGATGTTTGTGATGTATCAGTTCACCTACAATAACGCCGTTGAAGACGCAACGGCGAGCATCCGTTACGCCGCGTCGACCTGCGCGAACGCGTTTGAGGTTTACAATCCCGACGACCTGAGCGACTATAAGGACAGCCAGGCGTTTCTGAATAATATCTGCGACGGTCTGGATATTACCTACCTGTACGTACTGAAACCGGATTTAACAAACCGTGACGAAACCTACCTTGCCACCGGATACGGCAAAAACGCCTCGGAGGAATTTGTCAACAACCGGTACCCCGGCTATACGGTGAAGGGCAAACTGAGGGACGACCAAATCAAAATCATGAACGGCGAAAAAGAAGTGATGCTCCACGAAAAAAATCAATATGACGATACCCTCATCTGTTTTATGCCCGTCAAACGTTATTATAACAACCAGACAAACAAATTTGTCAACGAAATCAAAAGTATGGTCTGCGCGGAAATCTCGCTGACGCGCGTGATGGAAAAATTCAACAATCAATACATGCGCTTTGTGGTGATTGATTTGATTGTTGCGGCGCTGCTGCTTGGAACAACGGGCATTATCCTCTATTTCAGGGTTTCAAAGCCGCTGCAGCTTATCAGCAGCCGCATGAAGGGCTTTGTTTCACGCAAAGACGAATTCTTTGAAAAGCTGCCGGTCAAGGGCAAAGATGAGATTGCCGAGATGTCCGACGCGTTCAATACCATGGCGGAGGAAATCGACGAGTTTATCACAAGGCTGGCAGAGCTCAACCGCCAGAAGGCTGAGCTGAACATCGCGCACAACATTCAAAGGGGCTTGCTGCCGCCGCAGGAATATCAAGGAAGCGGCGTTGCCATCAATGCTGCCATGCTGCCTGCTAAGGACGTCGGCGGCGATTTGTATGATTATCAGGTACTGGAAAACGGCAATATTTTTGTCACAATCGCTGACGTGTCCGGCAAGGGTATCACAGCCGCGCTGTTCATGGCGCGCGCGATAACACTGCTGCATGAGTACGCCACGCTGGGCTATTCTCCCGGCAGAATGCTCTTTGAATACAACAGCAATCTTGTCGCGCGCAACCCCAACAAGATGTTCATTACCACCTTTGTCGCGGTTTATAATCCCAGAACCGGAGAGCTGACCTATGCCAACGCCGGTCACAATTATCCGTATATTCTCTCGGATAAGCTGATAAAGCTGGAACAGAAAAGCGGCGCTGCTGCCGGTGTGTTCAAAGGAGTAAAATACCCTGAGCACACCATCAAAATGAACGCAGGCGACCGGTTGTTTCTGTACACCGACGGCGTTACGGAAGCGCAGAACAAGGGTCAGGAGCTGCTGGGCGACGAGGCGCTTGAGGAGCTGCTGCGCCGTCATACAGGCGCCGGCACCGCAAACCTCATCGACGAGGTTATCAAAGCCATCCGCGCCTTTGCCGACGGTGCTGAACAGGCGGACGATATCACCATGCTGACCTTCCGTGTGACGCCTGACAACAATTGAATCGAAAAAAAGAGGACAGTTCTGAATACTGTCCTCTTTCCCGTTTATTCTATAAAACAAGCTCGTCGTCGATTACCGATGAAGACGGCGCTTTCTTTCGATTCTTGTTCTTTTTCTTTGAATGTGGTTTGTCGCTTTGCCGGGGCGAAAACACCAGGTCGTCCCCAATCACCACCATTCTTTCGGACGCAGCGGCATGTGATTCTCTTTCCGGAATGGAAAACTTGAAATCGTCCTCATCTTTTTTCCGATTCTCCGCTTCTTCTGAGGAAGAGCTTGACGGAACCGGCAGCATATAGCTGACAGCGATACCGGCAAAGCCGAGAAAATACAGGAATCTGCTGAGCACTGTTGCCCTTACATTCAAGTCAATGTTAAGGCGATAATGCATACGCAAAACACATTCCATGCCGAAGCAGGATAAATACAGTAAAATCACCAAAGACATCAACAAGATGGCAAGAATTCGTTTTGAACGCAGTTTTTCATTGTGGCTGAAAACCAAATAAATCAGCAATATCAGTTCAGCCAACTGCGAAAACAAAAATATCGTGCTGCTCAAGGCGGCAGGCGTATTGTCAAAAGCCAGTCCGCCGTTTATTGTAATCATATCAACCAGCTTGATAATGAAATCCAAGCTTACGCCGGCAATCAGCAGCACGGTGCGAATTAATCTGAAGACCTTATGGGAAATCAGTCCAAGAAATGAAGCAACCGCAATCAGCAGAAACGGGATAATCTCCATCACCCTTACGGCTCCGTCCGATGGATTTACTATCATTAAATATATTTTGTACGCGACAAACATCGAAAAAAACAACGCTGTCAACAAATTGATGCTATTTGAAATATTGTTATTTCTTACATCTGATGCTCTCACATTTCATCCTTCTTTATCAAATCAAAAAATACTCTATCCTAATTATACTTTTCAAAGCTTTTTTGTCAAGAGTTATCACACTTTTGTCAATTTTGAATAAAGCTGAATGAGTGATATAATA
>CAMVTS010000094.1 GCA_947170465.1 uncultured Clostridia bacterium | reverse complement strand
TTGGCGACGAGGTGTGAAAATAGGGAGATGCCAATACTTGTAGCGAGTTTTCCTTTATCTAATGAAGCTGACTTTTACAGTCGGCTTTTTTTATTTTGCGAATTACTCATTAGTAATCCTCCTTTAATTTGCCAACCGTCTCACTGACCTAATTAAAAGGGGCGGTTGGTACATAAGCAAATTTAAGAGCCAATCATTATATTTCTAATTAAGTTTTAGAAGTATAGTGATTGGCTCTTTTTTTGTTGCAATTTTTTTGAGAGAAGGTGAAGAAATGTATCTGTTCCAATTCTATTATCACAAGAGATTTGGTTGAGACTTTCCTTTTAGATCATCCATATATACCGTTCGCTCACCGCGTTATTGATATGCTTGCAAAGTACAAAGGTAACAAGCTCTTTTACAATAAAGCTCATAAGGCGGCGTTTGAAACAGCTATGAGTGAAATTAATGACGATGACTATGACCATATTGCCTGTGTCTATGTTTTGACCATCCGCCCTGACATTTGGGAACACTGCGTACATACCTCACAAGGGTATCTGTGTATGTCGACAGAAATCGAACAGAAAGACAGAGTGCTCGTTTCATTTGCCAATGACATCTATTGCAGCACAACAAGGTTATCATTAAAAGAAATCTCCTTTCGCAGAAACATCAGCGATAAGGAGTTTTATTATATTTGCAACGCTATCTTAATTCGAAGATTCGGATTGGCGGTCATCAAAAAAGGAGTGTGAACGCTGTGTATAGAGTTTGCAGAGATAAACCCCACAGGAGAAGGAGGGAGGAAATGAGGGAAAAATACCCCGTGCTTATCGGACATTCAACAAGAGCATGCAAAAAGCTCTTTACAATGGATCAGGTTGCGGATTTTATTTGTGAGCAAGGGTTGTATGGTGAGGTAACCATCGAAACGCCGGAGGGCTTAATGCTTATTTCTACCTACGGCATTTACCTTGATAAAGTCACAGATATGGAATACCGTGCGCAGCTCCTTGAAATTTTAGAGCCAAAGCAACACGCTCTTGAAAAAGCTGAATTCGGATTTGCATTCGGAGAAATATTATAGAACTTTACGGTTCGGAAAGGAAAAAAGACCATGAACGAGTATGAAAGACTTCGCAGACAGGCTATAGTCCTTCGGGATATGTATCCGCCCGGAACCCGTGTTGAGTGCCTTTATATGAGCGATCCTTTTGCTCCCGTTCCAAGCGGAACTAAGGGTACGGTATTTCATGTAGACGATATGGCACAGATCCACGTCAATTGGGATAACGGAAGTTCCCTTGCGTTAAACAGGGATGAGGATTCATTCAGAAAACTGTCTGTGAAGGAAGTTGAAGCAGAAAATCGCGCCGTCGAGAATCAGGACGAGGCTCCTGAAGAGTCAAGCGGTATGAAAATGAAGATGTAGAGGTGATGAAAAAAACGTTTAGGATTTGAGATGACGCGGCATGTCTATCAAATTCTTTGATATGTTTTCAGGTATCGGCGGTTTCAGGTCGGGGCTTGAAGCGTTAGACGGCTTTGAGTGCGTCGGCTATTGTGAGATCGACAAGTATGCCAAGAAAGCGTATGAAGCTATTTATGATACAGAAGGAGAGTTATACTTTGAGGACGCAAGAACAATCGATACGAAAGACTTGCCCCATGTTGATCTTATCGTTGGAGGATTCCCATGTCAGTCGTTCAGCATCTGCGGAAAGCGCGGCGGATTCGAGGACGCCAGAGGAACGCTGTTCTTTGAAATTGCCCGGATTGCCGAGGTTAAAAGACCTAAGTATCTGTTGCTTGAAAACGTACCCGGATTGCTTAACCACGACTCCGGCAGGACGTTTGCAACCATCCTCAGTACGCTGGACGAATTGGGGTATGATGTCACGTGGCAAGTGCTTAACAGCAAAGATTACGGAGTGCCGCAAGCCAGACGCAGGGTGTACATTGTCGGATATAATCGAGAAAAATGTACAGGAAAAGTATTATCTTTCACACAAGCAAGTGGGGACGCTCCTTTACAGCTCAAAGGAGGCTGTCAGGGAAAGCGGCTTTACTCCTCAGACGGAGTAGGCGTAACACTTACAAGCGGAACAGGCGGCTTCGGCGGTAAAACCGGAATCTATCTTATTGAGGATTTCGGACTGAGAATCAAGGTGAAAACAAAAAAGGGTTTTCAAATCGCTCAACCCGGCGATACCATCGATACGGCTTACGCAACGATCAATTCAAGACGCGGTAGGGTAGGTTATGAAATCGCCCATACGCTGACAACGAGCGCGACGCAGGCTTATTACTTTGTGGACTTGAACACCGATCCACAGCTTACGGAGATCGCAAGGTGTATAACCGCAAGGTACAACGCAGGCATCGGCAGACGAAAAGCGGAACGGTCGGGCATCTTCCTTGAAGAAATAGATGAAAACGCACCGTTTGCGGTTTTGATCGTAGATAAGAACGGAGAGTATCATATCGGCAGGATTCGCAGATTAACGCCGAGAGAGTGCTGGCGGTTGCAGGGATTTACAGATGAACAATTTGACAAAGCTCTTGCCGCAGGCATTTCGGACAATCAGTTATACAAGATGGCAGGCAACGCGGTATCCGTACCCGTTATAACTGCCATAGGCAGAGTTATTAAGGAAGTCGAAGAAAGGAATAATCAAAATGCATGAGACCACAGCAGTATTCTTAGGAATCATCATCGGAGTTTTTCTCGTCCTTTTCTGCTGTGCCATCCTTTTCGTTTACACTAAGATTACCAAGAGAATCGACAGTTTTAAGGAAACGGAGAGAAAGGCATACACGAAGGCCCGCGACAGGGCAGAGGAAAAGTACAAAGAGCTGGATGAGAGAATAAAGGAGCTCGAAAAATCTGACAGAGAAAAGAAAATCTTCGATGAGAAGCTCAGACGTGAGGTTGAAGAGCTCAAAACGCCGAGAATTCAGACTCGCGTCAGGCGCCACAGCAACGGCATTCCTTTTGAAAGGAATACAGAATAAATAAGAAATAACATCAGTATCAATCGTTTCTAAATGTAATGATTGATGCTGATTTTTGCGTTTAGGGGCGATTGATGTTGGAACAGAAGGTGATAACATCAAAAGCCCGGTTACCTGGGTGGGAAACAAAAGTCCGATACTTCATATCTTGTATGCCATGTTCCCCGAAAAGCACGACAGATACATTGAGCCGTTCGGCGGTTCATGCGCTGTATTGCTTGGAAAAAGGAAAAAGGACAAGTTTGAAGTTTACAACGATTATAACCATAATCTGACGAATCTGTTCAGAGTTATGATTTTTCGTCCAAACGCTTTCAAAATCGAACTTGGCTTTTGCCATTTGAATTCCAGAGATTTTTTTGAGGAATGGAAACGCCGTATCAATACGGAAGATTTCAAAAATCCGTATTTCGAGGAAGAGCTGAAGCTCACGCAAGTCCTTTATGACATTGATGTAGCCAAAGCTGTCCTTGAAATCCAGAATAGGATTGAGAACGACTGTGATCTACACAGAGCGGCGACCTTTCTCAAACTGATTCGACACAGTTATTCAAGCTCATGCAAGAGCTTTGCCAGTCAGCCGTTTGACATCAGCAAACTGTATGATGGAATCGAGCAGCTTGCCATCAGGATGAATAACGCTGTTGTTGAGAATCAGGACTTCGAAACGCTGATCAAGCATTATGATAGAGAGGATTCGTTCTTCTACTGTGATCCGCCGTATTTCAGCAGTGAGTATGTATATGACTGCGGATTCACTTGGGAAGATCACGTCAGACTGCATGACGCGCTGGTAAACGCTAAAGGCAAATGGCTGTTATCATATAATGATTGTCCCGAAATCAGAGAGTTGTATAAGGGATATTCGTTCTATGATTTCAAGCGGGTACACAGCATGGTTCAGAAGTATGATCCCGGCAAGGAGTTTCCCGAACTCCTCATTGCCAATTATGATTTGAGCGAGAAAGCGCGAAACTTCTCGTGGCAGATCGATTTGTTTACACCCATAGAAGCAATTAAAGATATCGATACCATAATGAAGGAGAGTATGAGATACAATGCAAAAAGAATTTGCAAATTTTAACGATATGGCACTTGTGTGCATCCCCGTAGAAATCCTGTTGACCGCAAAGATCCCCGCCCATAATGTGGTGACTTTCTCTGCAAAGCAGGGCGTAATCGTTATTCAGGATTCCGGTATGACATCAGAAGAAATGGAACAGTGCGGCTGTAACGGCGTTTGCGAAGAATGCTGCAAGAAAACAACAAGACAGAGAGGTGCGAAATAATGACAGTAAGAAAGTTTTTAGGCAAAGAAGGAAGAACAACCATCCCGTATTCCATCCGTGCAAGACTCGGTTGGGAAGAGGGCGACATCATTACCTTTACCGAGCTGGATGACGGCTCCGTGCTGATCACTCAGGAGATTCTTTGCGACGGCTGCGAGGATTTATATGATAATCCTAAGAACAACGAACCCGATGAAGCAGAAGAAGAACTCACGCTTCAGGAGGCACTGGATGAACTCACTGATCAGGAGCAGAGAGAAGCTCTTATCTATCTGATTTCGAAGTGGGCGGCTATTCAGGCAGGAGCTTCGAGAAGATGAGGATAAAAACCTATCAGATGGAAACAAGCGATAGAACCTACGACAAGAAATTCTTTGGTATTCCCAAAGAGGGCGTGGATCCGTTGCTCTACAAAAATGTCTTCTACGGCGATGTAGAAGCGGAGAATCTCGATGATGTTTACAGCCTGTTCAATACAAGCCGACCGATGACGCATCAGGGACACAGCTTGTCAGTTTCGGATGTCGTTGAAGTCTGCAACGAGAATGAGGATCTGGTAACGCCGAACGGCTCCTACTTTGTTCAGGATATCGGATTCGAGAAAATCGACTTTGACGCTTCCAAAGCTCAGGAGCAGGAGGGAATGAGAGTGGTATATGTCACTCCGAACAATACGCCTCTTGATATCCGCATCGGAACAGATCTCAGAGATCTGCAGAACGCAGTCGGCGGTTTGATTCAGCCTCTTTACAACGAGGATGGCACGATCATGGTCGGCAATGATGAAGCAAAGCTCATTGGGATGAAGGGAAACCGCCACCTTGATAACGGCGGCATTATCGCAGGACCGTTCTTCGTTTGTGGGGACGCGGGAGAAGAATTCCGCTCCCTTACAGATGAGGAAGTAGAAAAATATATACAGAAATACGCTGAACCCGAAGAAATCAGTGATCAAGAGGTCGCCGGTGATATGGGATTCAGAATCATTAGTTTTTAAGAAAGGAAAAAATTCTATGGCTACAAATAATAACTACAAAGGTAATAATAACACAGGCAAGAAGGCTCCTACGCCGAGAATCAGTGCTAAAATCGATAATCTCGTAGATAACAACACCAACCTCCGCGCGTTTGCGAGCATCACCGTCGGCGGCGCCATTGCGGTTCACGGCTTGCGCGTTATGGATTCGAAGAAGGGCTTGTTTGTTTCAATGCCTTCTTATTCCTACGAAGACCATAACGGCGAAACCAAGTATGCCGACTACGCCCATCCCATTTCCAAAGAAGCCAGGGACGCTATCAACACAAAGGTTCTCGATGCCTATGAGCAGGCTCTCGAAGAGTCCGAAACTGAGAATGAGGGTGAGGGCTACGGAGAATCTGAGGACTACGACAGCGAACCCGATGAAGCGCCGAGCTTCCGTCCGAGGATGTAATCATGCAAAAGAAGCCGGAGCTGACGGAAGAGCAGCAGAAGGAAAAAGAAATCAATGAGCTGATCATGACGGAGGACAACATCGAGATGACGGCTCACCTTGAACACTGCCCCGAATGTCAGCAGGGCGGTGTTAACGGAGTGCTGAAAATATTCTCCCTTATAGGCTGCGATATTTATGACGAGCATGAGGAAGAAGCCGATGACTTTGAGGACGGGGAAGATTTTTCTCGCGGTTTCAGACAAAAAATGTGATTTTGGTCTGGCTATTTTGAAAATATGTGGTATTGTTGTTTGCTAAGAAAGGAGCGCGATCAATATGAAAAAAACAATCGCAACTATATTAACAATTCTCTTAGCGGCAAGCACATTTACCGCATGTACACAAGCAAGCAGCACCGAAGAAACATCAACCGTCAAACCCACCGAAACATTAGTTTCAACAATGGATGAATCGAAAAAGCCTATGCAGGAAACGACTGTTTCAACCGAAACGGTTACCGCCGAAACTTCGCCTGTGTCGGACAAAAACGAGTCATCGACAACTGAGCCGAACAAGCCGAAAAAGACCGCCACAAGCCAAAATTCGGGCAATGTGGGGCAGAATTCCAAGGTCGAGCAAGTACAATCAGACAGCCTGCAAAAGAGCCAAAATGAGGCTCCAAAACAGCAGTCGAAAACCAACTCGACAACAGAGAATAAGCCAAAGGCTACGGAAGCTCAGAAAGCTGCTGAGAAACCCAAATCCGAGGAAAAACCGAAAGCGGTTGAAAAACCAAAGGAGATAGAAAAGCCTGTAGAGGAACCTAAACAGCAGTCGATTGACTTCGGACGCGTCACAAGCGCGCTTATTAGCTATGGCTGCTCACTCGGTATGGTGTACAACGGTTCGCTGAATACCGGAAATGCCGGATGGTTTCCGCCACTGGATGTAAGCGGATACAGCGACACCGACAGTGTTATCTCCGCAGGGTATGACGAGGTTGGCTATCTGCCATACTACTTCGGCAGCTATGCTGAACCCGGTGATATCGCGTTCAACGTGATAGCAAGCAACAATCAAATCTATGTAGTCTACGGCTAATGACAAGCACCCGAACTCGCTTCGGGTGCTTTCTTTTAGGAATGAGGTGAAACAAAAAATGAAAGTATTAGCAAAAATCGGATATGACAATTCAACAGTTGAGATAGAATTCCCAATTGATGACGATGAACTCGACAGAACTTTAAAGCAAAACTATATGCCAACCGATACCACAAAGCCTTTTCATGTACGGAATATTGATTATCCTACAATCCTTTCCAAGTTAACCGGCAGAACAGTAAACCTTGATGAGTTGAATTATCTTGCAAAAAGGTTGAACTGTTTCGATGATGACGAAATGGATCAGTTTGAAATCGCAGTTGAACAAGAGATGTAGGACGGATTTTGCGGACATTCAAAATAAAAAAGAATGTGGAGGTAACAG
>CAMVTS010000093.1 GCA_947170465.1 uncultured Clostridia bacterium | reverse complement strand
TTTTCTAAGCATTTTTTAGCTTTACTACTTGACTTTTGTTTGCAGGTCTAAAAATAAAAAATGCGTATAACCGAAGTTACACGCAAAAAAACACATGACTCCGTTTGTTGCTACACAAAAGATTCACACCTACAAAAAGTTACGTGGAAAAGAGCGTGTATTTTTGACAAAATACACGCAGTTTTTGTAAGTGTATATTATTTACTTTTGTGTAGCACTTTTATTATACCATAGCATTATTGAAAAAACAATAATTTAAGATAAAAAAGAAGAAGTGTATTTCAACAATCACTATAGGAGAAAGTACTTCTGCGAATGGCTATTGTTTGATGAAAGTAAATAATTATATATGATGCTTTTGATATCAAATATTACTAAAACTGTTTTCTTAACGCTCGCTTCGATTCCCTTCATCTGAATCGTTCCAAAAAGCAAAAGCACCCCGTGGGTGCTTTTGTTTTTTTGGAGCGGATGAAGGGAATCGAACCCTCACGATCAGCTTGGAAGGCTGAAGTTCTACCACTAAACTACATCCGCGTATTTACAACAATATTATTATAGCACCGAAAGCAGATAATGTCAAGCAAAATCTGAAAAACGCTCCCGACATGCCTGCCGGGAGCGCCAAAGGAGAAATTCGATATAAATTAGACAATCGTATTCAGATACGCGGTGACTTCTTCTTCGGTAGCCATTGCCATGACCTTTTCGGCAACGGCGTCGGCCTCAGCCTTCGTCCATTTCGCGATATTTTTGCGCACCTTCAAAACAGAGGGCGCGGAAACGCTGAACTCGGTCAGACCAAAGGAAATCAGCAGCGGAATCATCATCGGGTTGGCAGCCGCTTCGCCGCACATACCGACGGGGATATTCTCTTTTCTGCCGCATTCGATTATGCGCTGAATCATGCGCAGAACGCTGGGCTGCAGGGGAGAGTAGAGGTAAGAAACGTCGCTGTTGCCTCTGTCGGCAGCCATGGTGTAGCCGGTGAGGTCGTTGGTGCCGATACTGAAGAAATCGGCTTCCTTGGCAAGCAAGTCCGCGATAACGCCGGACGCGGCGGTCTCGGTCATGATGCCGACCTGTATATTTTCGTCGAAGTCAATGCCGGAAGCCTTCAAATCGGACTTAGCTTCCTCGACAAGCGCCTTGCCCTGACGCAGCTCTTCCACCGCGGTAATCAGCGGGAACATAATGCGGATATCACCGAACGCGCTGGCTCTCAGTATCGCCTTAATCTGGGATTTGAAGAGGTCGCGGTTTTTCAGACAGTAACGAATCGCGCGGAAGCCCATGAAGGGATTCTCCTCCTTGGCAAGACCGAGGTAGGGAATATCCTTGTCACCGCCGATATCGAGGGTACGGATAATGAGGGGCTTGCCCTTGAGAATCAGCGAAGCCTGCTTGTATGCTTCAAACTGCTCGTCCTCGGTGGGAAGGGCGTTTCTGTCCATAAAGAGAAACTCGGTGCGGAACAGACCGACGCCTTCGCCGTCAGCCTCAACCGCCTTGGCAGCGTCCTTGGGCGTACCAATGTTGCAGAACAGCTCGTATTCCTCGCCGCTTGCGCAGACGGTCTTTTTGCCGCGGTAGTTTTCCAGCTCACGGCGCTCGCGCAGGAACGCTTCACGCTTGGCGGAATACTCGGCTACCTGGTCTTCGGTTGGAGCGGTAATCACGTCGCCTGCCTTGCCGTCCACAATTACCTGCTCACCGCTGGAAAGCTGGGTGACAGCGTTCGGAACGCTGAGAACCGCCGGAATCTCCAGCGCTCTTGCCAGAATCGCGGAGTGAGAGGTCTGGCTGCCGGTTTCTGTGATGATACCGACGATATTTTCCTTGTTGATACCGGCTGTCATGGAGGGAGTCAGCTCCTTGGCGACCAGAACGGTGCCGGCAGGCGCGTCGCTGATTTTAACCTCCTGCACGCCGAGCAGAATGGAGAGCAGACCGTCGCGGATATCCTTGATGTCGGTTGCTCTCTGCATGGTCAGGTCGTCGCCTGTCGCGGAGAACATGTCGATGAACATCTTGCAAATTTGCTCAACAGCGGATTCGGCGCACTGATGCGCCTTGATAAGATTTTCAATTTCGCCGCCCATAAAGGGGTCGCGGATAATCGCAATATGACCTTCGAGGATTTCCGCTTCCTTGTCGCCGGTTGATTTGCGGATATTGTCAGCCTGCTCCATGGTGTTGTCGCAGAAGGCGTCAACAGCGTCTCTGTAGCGCTGCAGCTCCGCCTCGATATCTGTAATTTCCTTGGGCGTGTATTCCAGCGTTTGCTCTGTAATAATCATCACTCTTCCAACGCCAATGCCGTCGGAAGCGCCGATACCTTTCAGCATGAGAATCACCCTTTCATTATATAGTATATAGTCGATGCGGTGACAGCAACGCCGCCACTGTCACCGCAAGAAATGTCATGTTAAATTAGAATTATAATCCGTAGCTTACTCACCCAGACCGCTTTCAATCATCTGAACAGCTTCTGCAAGCGCTTCGTTCTCGTCGGGGCCGTCACAAACCAGCTCGATTTCGCTGCCGCACTTGATGCATGCCGCGATGATGTTGAGCAGGCTCTTGGCGTTGTAATCGTTGCCGTTGAATTTGATGGTGACGTTGGAGGAATACTTGCCCATAGCGGTGGCAAATACGGAAGCCGGACGCATGTGGAAGCCCTGAGCGTTGACGAGAGTTACTTTTTTGGATACCATAATACATTACTCCTTTGCATAATAATAGCAGATATTTTTGAGGAGGGGCATCGGACAGATGCCCCTGAGTTACATTGAGATATTACTTGTTCTGTTTCTTCATCAGGATAGCGAGCATGAGCATGCCGATAACAGCGCCGATAGCGAGGGCGAGGATATAGAACATCCAGGTGCCCTGCATGGTAGCGAATACGAATACGCCGCCGTGAGGAGCCATCAGCTTGCAGCCGAAGACAGCGGACAGTGCGCCGGCAACAGCGGAACCGACAATGCAGCTCGGGATAACCTGCAGGGGATGACCTGCGGCATAGGGGATAGCGCCCTCAGTGATGAAGGAGAGACCCATGATATAGTTGACAGGAGCGTTTCTTCTCTCTTCGTCTGTCCAGCGGTTCTTGAAGAAGGTGGTGGAGAGAGCGATAGCAAGAGGAGGAACCATACCGCCGATCATAACAGCCGCCATAATCATGTAAGCAGCGTCTGTCTGAGAAGCGAGCATACCGGTAGCGAATACATAAGCAGCCTTGTTGAACGGACCACCCATGTCAATAGCCATCATACCTGCGAGCAGTGCGCAGAGCGGAATAATCAGACCGGAATCAGCCATCGCCTTGAGGGCGTTGGTCATGCCGTTGTTGATGATACCCATGATGGGGTTAATCGCGCACATGAGAACGGCAACGCCGCCGAGACCGAGGAGCGGATAGACAAGCACAGGTTTGATACCTTCGAGGGAGCGCGGGAACTTCGAGCACATTTTCTCGATGCCGAGCATCATGTAACCGCCGATGAAGCCGGCGAGGAGACCGCCGAGGAAACCGGAGGGAACGTCGCCGCCGGGAAGCGGGAAGGTAGCGCCTGCGGTGGCGAGGAAGCCGCCGACCAGACCAACGAGCAGACCGGGACGGTCAGCAATGGACATGGCGATAAAGCCTGCGAGAATGGGAACCATCAGGTTGAAGGCAACGCCGCCGATTGTCTTGAACCATGCAGCGACCTGGTTGACGGAGCCAAAGTCGGGAGAACCGGCATTGCCGGCGAAGGTGTCAATGAGGAACGCGATAGCGATAAAGATACCGCCTGCGACTACGAACGGAAGCATGTGGGATACGCCGTTCATCAGGTGCTTATAGAGCTGTCTGCCGAAGCTCTCGTTTCCGCCGCCTCCGGAGGACTCAACCTTCTTGTCGGAGTGGAAAACAGGCGCTTCGCCGTTGATAATCTTGTTGATGAGTTCCTTCGGCTTGTGAATACCGTCGGCAACCTTGGTGGAGTAAACGGGCTTGCCGTTGAAACGGGCGGTTTCAACGTTTTTGTCAGCCGCGATGATAATACCGTCGCAGTTGGCGATTTCCTCAGCGGTCAGCACGTTCTTGGCGCCGCCGGAGCCGTTGGTCTCAACCTTGATAGTAACGCCCATCTCTTCGCCTGCCTTGGCGAGAGCCTCCGCCGCCATGTAGGTATGCGCGATACCGGTCGGGCAAGCGGTGACAGCCAGCACGCGATAGCCGGACTTCGCGGCGGCAGCCGGAGCAGCCTTGGGCTCGTCGGGGAACTGCTTGGTTTCCTGGTCGTCAATAATCTTAAGGAATTCAGCGGGTGTTTTTGCAGCTTTCAGCTTCGCGGTGAAGTCCTCGTGCATGAGCATTTGCATGAGTCTGGCGAGCACCTCAAGGTGAACGTCGCCGTCGAGGGTAGCCGCAATCATGAAGATGAGCTTGCAGGGAGCGCCGTCGGGAGACTCATAGTCAACGCCGTCCGGAACCGTGATGGCGGTGAGAGCCGGAGCCTTGACCGCTTCGCTCTTGGCGTGGGGGATAGCGACCTCCATACCGATAGCGGTGGTACCCATCTTTTCACGTGCAAGGATACCGTCCTTGTAAGCAGCCTGATCCTTCAGGTTGCCGCATTTTTGATGAAGCGCAACGAGCTTGTCGATGGCTTCGCGTTTCGATTTCGGGGCTACACCCAGCGCTATACCGTCTTTTTTCAGTAAGTCAGTAATTCGCATTCAAAATCCTCCTTTAATAATTTTTATTTCAGCCGGCGCTCCGGCTATGGTTACATTAATATCCGAACGTCTGCTCAAACTTGACGAGCAGCTCGTCGATTTTTTCTCTGGTTGCCAGTCCGCTGAGGAAGGCGGTCGCGTTGCCGCAGACGCTGCCGAGCTTGAGGGCGTAGGCGTAATCGTGTTTGAGTTGATAGCCTGCCACAAAGCCTGCCACCATGGAATCGCCCGATCCGACAGTGTTGATGACCTTTTCCTTGAGAACGCCTGCCTTGTGCTTGCTGCCGTTCTCGTCAATCAGCATGGCGCCCTCGCCGCCGAGAGAAATCAGCACGTTTCTCGCGCCCATCTTCTGCAGCTCCTTGGCGTAACGCTCAATATCCTCCTCGGTTTTGACCTCAACATCAAAAATTTCGGAGAGCTCCTGACGGTTGGGCTTGATGAGGAAGGGCTTGTATTTGAGGGAGTTCACCAGAAGCTTTTTGGTCGCGTCAACCACAATCATGACGTCCTTGCGCTTGATGCGCTCCAGCATTTTTTCATAGATATCGTCGGGCATGGTGTTGGGAATACTGCCCGCGAGAATCAGGGTGTCGCCATTGGCAATGCGGTCAATTTTCTGGAGGAGTCTTTCCAGCTCTCTCTCGTTGATGTGAGGTCCCTGGCAGTTGATTTCGGTTTCCTCGCCTGCCTTTATTTTCACGTTGATTCGCGAAATACCGTGAGGCAGCTTGATAAAGTCGGTGATAATCCGGTCGTGACGGATGCCCTTTTCAATCGCGTCGCCGGTGAAGCCTGCGACAAAGCCGTAGGCGGTGCTGTCAACGTCCAGCTCCGCGAGTACGCAGGAGACGTTGATACCCTTGCCGCCGAAGTAATATTCCTCGCTGGTAGTGCGGTTGGTAATGCCGGACACCAGCTTGTCGAGACGGACGATGTAGTCAATCGATGGGTTGAGGGTGATGGTATAAATCATATCTTGACCTCCTTGATAACGGTCTCACTGCTGAATTTGGAATCCGGCAGCGCGTCAGTAATGATACAGCATTGTCTGAGCTGCGCGAACGTGACCGAGAAAACCCGGCGGAATTTGGTGTGATCCGCGAGAATAAAGGGCATGTAGCTGGTTTTGATGGCGACTTCCTTGACGCTTGCTTCTTCGATGTCGGGCGTGGTGAAGCCGGATTTCAAATCAATGCCGTTAGTTCCCATAAAAGCCTTGGAAAAGTTGAGATTATGAAGATTGGCAATCGCCTCGGTGCCGACAACCGCTTCCGTCAGCGGCTTGAGCTTGCCGCCGAGTACATAGGCGGTGAGCCCCTTTTGAATGAGCTTTCTGGCGTGGGCGATACCGTTTGTCACATAAGTGGCGTTCTGATTGTCGATAAAATCAATCAATCGTGAGGTCGTTGTGCCGGCGTCGATGTACACGAAATCCGAATCGTTAATCATGGACGCGCAATATCTGGCAATCTCGGTTTTCTCCTCAAACATCAGACCCTCGCGCAGACTCACGTTGTCCTCAAAGCTGCCTGAGTTCTGCGAAATCGAGGTGGCGCCGCCGTAGACCTTTTTGATTTTGCCCATTTCATCGAGGGCGGTGAGGTCGCGTCTGATGGTGGATTCCGAGGTGTTGAGCATCTGCGCCAGCTCCGCGACGGTAGCGGCGTTACGCTCGTTAATGATGCTCAAAATTGATTGATATCGTTCCTGAGTAAGCAATTTCATTCACCTCATGCTTCTATTATAGCATAGTTTTGCGCAAAGTCAAGCAAAAATGTTCAAAACTTATCAAATATTTTCTGACAATTGAGAAATTCTTATCAAATATGCGAATTTACAAAAAAGAGGCGTTCGTATATAATATACTTGTATTCAAAACAATAGCTTTTCAGAAAGGAGATTCCGAAATGACAGAAAAAACGAAGGTAGTCATCACAGATGAACAGAAGTCGGTCAAGGTGCCCAAGGGGCTTAGATTGTTAATCAGACGCTGCTGTCTGGCAACGCTCAAGCTTGCAGGTTATGAAGGTGCAGCTATCGTGAACGTGATTCTGACGGATAACAGCACCGTCAGTAAGCATCTCGGAACGACCGACACTGTGGAGGCAATCTCACTCGCGTCCAATACACATGAGGTACTGGGAGACGTGTTTATTTCTCTGGAACAGGCGCAGGGGGTCGCTGCGGCGACCGGCAGTACACTCCAGAAGGAGGTCTGCCTGCTGACCGTCCGTGAGGTACTGCACCTGATGGGCTATGAGGACACTGCCGAGCTGCGTGAATACCTGGACATGATCATGTATCAGCTTGGTTTTCCGCTCACCACCGCGCGTGAATTTATCCGATAATCATTCTATTTTTCATACCTCTTTGAAACAGAAAAAAGCCGGCAGTCACGCTGCCGGCTTCTTTCTATAATAATACATTTGAAAGGAGAAATTCCATGAAAAAAAGTCTGACCGCGCTGTTGTTTGCCCTGATAGCGCTGCTGACCGGCTGTTCATCCGGCG
>CAMVTS010000092.1 GCA_947170465.1 uncultured Clostridia bacterium | reverse complement strand
TATAACTTCCTTTTTTAAGCTTGCCCGTTATCAGCCCTTCGGCTCAAACAGGGAGATATACTCCACAACCTCGGCGATAACATTCTGTACCAAGGTCACGTCGGCGATATCCACACCGCCGTAATCATTGACGTCAGCGTTGTTCAGCGCTTCGCCTTCAAGCGTCACCAGCTCGGCGATATGCATCTGAATCAGGGTCGCGTCCGTGACGTCCACCTTGCCGTCCAGATTCGCGTCGCCGTAGCGCGGCAGCTGATTGAACTGCAGCCCGTATTTGTCCGCATACGCCTGCGCGGTAGAGCCCTTGAAACCGGCGATAACCGCGACGACGTAATCATAAAAATAGGAGGAGGTGTCGAGCTTTGTTGGCTCGCCGGTGACGGTATCGGTGACATAGCCAAAGGCATAGTCGCCGATTTCCACCTCTTCGTTGAAGAAGGTGACATAGGGAATCCGGGTGTTGTAGAAGGCGTAACTGCCGATATGGTTAATCGTCGGCGGCAAAGCGGCGATATAGTGCAGAGACGTTGCGCAGCTCTCACAGCCGGAGAAGGCTTCGTCGCCGATGGTTTCCAGCGAGGTGTCAATAAACGGAAAACGAGTCAGCAATGTGCAGCGGTAGAACGCGCGGTTGCCGATAGCGCGCAGCTGAGATTTGCCTTCCTCACCGTTCCAGAAGGTGACCTTTGTCAGCCGCTTGCAGTCGGCGAAGGCGTTCTGCTCAATCGTTGTCAGGCAAATCGGCAGGGCAAGGGTTTTCATGCGGTTGCCGGAAAACGCGCCGCTTCCGATGACCGTCACGGTCTTGCCGTCAAGGCTATCCGGCACCATCACGTCATTCTGATAGAGATGACAGCCGGTGATTTTCAGGGTGCCGTCCGGCAGCACCTCGGTGTCAAACGCCTTGCCGTCGAGCGGTTCAAAGGTCATCTCGTTGTTGTAGGCGTAGACGTCCGCCGTGGAGTGGTTCCAGCCCTTGACAACAAAACCGGGTGTTTTGGCGGAGCCGGTTTCCTGATGGTTGTCGATATAGCCAAAGGCGCTTTCGCCGATGTCAGCGCCGTGTGTGTAGAGCGTCACGGATTGCAGCGGTGTGCCGAAGAACGCCTCTTTGCCGACGGCGACGGCGTTGAGCAGCAGCTCCGGCACCTTCAGCGCCGTGCAGGAATCAAAGGCGCTGCTGCCGATTTCCTCCACGTCGAGCAGCGCGAGCTTCGGGTCAGCGGTGGAGGAATAGACGGCTTCCAGCTTATCGCAGCCGCCAAAGGCGTAAGCGCCAATCCGGCGGATTGTGTCCGGAATAAACGCGCTGCGGATATCGCGCTGATAGAAGGCTTTTTCGCCGATTTCGACCACCGGCTCACCGATAAAACGCGCGGGAATTGTCAGCGCGGTGTTGGTGCTGCGATAGCCGGTGACCGCAAAGCCGCCGTCAGCGTGCGCCATCACAAAATCACTCAGCGGCTCAAAGGTATAGCCGGTGTATTTTTTACAGAATGCTTCCGCGCCGGTGCCGTAATAGCCGCGAAGGGTGATGGGATTGATGAAGGAAAACGCGCCTTCACCGATTGTCGCGTCAAAGGGAATGTCAATCACATGCATATCGGGGTTCCATGCAAGGGCAAATTCGCCGATGGTCTGCAGCGTCTGCGGCAGCCTGACGCTTTCAAGAATATTAGCGGCGAGGGAATAGTCATGCAGGACTTCCAGCCGTTCCGGCAAAACGATTTCATTAATCTCATAGCTGTTGTAGTAGTCAAAGAACAGCTTTTCGCCCAGCTCCGTCACGTCACAGTCACCGATGGCTGTCGGAATGTTGACATAGTGCACCTTGCTGCCGTAATTCGTAAAGGAAACGATTTCAAGCTTTTGACTCATCGGTTCGGTGTATTCAAATTTGGCGAGAGCGACCGAGTAATCATCGTCCTCGATTTGCTTACAGATTGTCTCCGCGTTTTTGCAGTCGCCGGCGTAGGCGTAAATCGTCAGGTTGGAGAGTCCGCCGCGGATAAAGGTGCCGTCGCCGCGCTGAAAGCGCACCATGTTGACGCCCGTTGCGTTCTTCAGATTGCCTGTCACTACCAATGTCTGCGTATTGCTGCTCAGAGAATAGCCGGCGGCGCTTGTGACCGTGTATGGCAGCTCTACGCCGACAACCGAATAGCTGTCCGTAAAGGTGCCGGAGCCGAGCATGGAAACCGTGTAGCCGGCAATCTTCTCCGGCAGCCGTACATAGCTTGCGCTGCCGTGATAATCAGAGGTTCTCACCGTGCCGTCGCTGAGCACAATCGCGTCAAAGTCACCCTCAGAGACTGTTTCCACAGCCGAAGCCGTCAGCGGAACAGCGCAGAGCAGCAGGGAGAGAGCTAGCAGGAGAGAGAGGAGTTTTTTCATGAAACATCAATCCTTTCATCAGGAGATAGTTGCGCCGTCGGCGCAGTTGCCCGTTATTAGTTGTCAGTTGATAAAGGGAATAAACATCTTACAACTCACTCCTATTTTACCATACTTTCTATCAAAAAGCACTTATTTTTGCCCACTTTTTGTGGAAAAACGCGGATATTTCCATTTTGTCACTATTTTGGCGGTGCTTTTATGCTATAATATTGTTGAAAACTGGCTTTTCCGGTAAATCCACAAAAGAGGAGGAATTGTTTATGAAGAAAATCACAGGCGCGTTTATCAGTCTTTTGCTCACGCTGACGCTGCTTGCTGGCATGGTGCCGCTTTCTGCTTCGGCGGCGGTCGCTGATGAAGCGGCAGGCAGTCCGGTTGAGGGCTGCGAGGGCAGCGGCACCGCTGCCGATCCGGTCATCGTCAAGGACGGCGACCAGTTCAGGGCGGCAATGACCTACGGCGGCGAGCTGTACGTTCGGGTCGGCAAGAGCATTAAATTCAGCGGCGAGGGCTATAATTTTGCCGTAGACGCCATAAAGGTGACCGGCGATATTCACCTTGACCTCAACGGCAAAGAGGTGCAGAAGTTTGAGCAAATCGGCGGCGCCAAGGCTGACGGAAGGCTCATTGACACCATGCTTGCCGTCTCCGGAACCCTGACCGTGGACGACAGCTCAAAAAAGCAGGACGGTCAGCTGTGCAACTATTCCCACATATCCAATTTAGTTGACTGGATTGTTCCGTGTGAGGACGCTCAGGAAAACATTATCCGTGTCGATAACGGCGGTAAGTTTATCCTCAACGGCGGCAGGCTGGTCGGCGGACGTTCTCAGGAGCACTGGTGCGCGGCGGCATTTACCGTCAGCTATGACCCCGGCGTGAAGGCAAAGGTCAAAAAGGGCATTTCCGACCGCTACGACGGCAACGGACGCATCCAAAACAACGGTACCGCGCTGATTGTCGGAAACGGCGGTGAAGCTGTTATCAACGGCGGCAAACTGTACGGCAGAGGCTGGAAAGGCTTCGAATGGGACGGGTATTCCGAAGACACGACCTATGTCACCTGTCTGCCCATGCACGCGTCTGTCGAAACGCGCAGCGGTTCCAAGCTGACGGTTTACGACGGATATTTTGAGGGTACCAACGCCAATGTTTTCAACTATAAAGGCGGCGAGGTCAACATCTACGGCGGCGAGTTCAATCCGCGCAAGACAGGCCGCGTCATTGTCGGTGCCTGCGACAGCGGAAAAAACGTCCATGTTCCCTACCGCGTGGTCATGAAGGGGCAGTACGGCGAGCTCGGCTTGCCGGAGCGCGTTTTTGCCGACGCCTACAAGCGCGGCGGCGTGCTGCTGGACAGCAAGGACAACGTCATCACCGATTTTGAGGAGAAATCCACCGACGGAAGCACGCTCTATCTGCAGCCGCAGAGTCCTCACGCGGAGCTGAGCATTGCTTTTGCGGACAAAAAAACCGGACCCAGCGGCATGATTGAGTGGTCGGAGGGTAGCAACCGCATGCTCCATGCCACCGGCGGCAACGACTACTTCCCGGAGGAATCGAAGAGCGCCCTTTCCGGTAAGCTCCAGAATTACTACGAGTGGATTATCTACGATACCTCCGAAACCTACGCCGACGGCAAAAAGAACAAGTACGGCTTCAACAGCGACTACTGCTCCATCACCGTCGCCGGTCCCGATTTGGATTTGGCATGGCTGGATTTGGACAAAATCGACCACACGAGCGGCTTTCAGTTTAAATACGGTCACGAGTACCGTGTTCTCTGCCATCAGGTGCTCGACTTCCGGGGCGAAAATTCCTTCTATGTGGAATCGTCCGTCGCCAAGTGTGAGGATCTGTTCTATATTCCCAAGATGGACATTCCCAAGGTCGTCGCCGGCAACATCAACAGCACATGGATGCACGTCTACGGCGACAAAACCATTTATGACGTGTACTTCACCGTCTCCAAAATGGGCTCAGCGGAAACCGAGGTGCGCATGGCGAAGGTCAAAAGCGACGGCTCCTATCACGTTCTCTGCGACAAGCCCGGACGCGAGTGGGTGCAGACCGTCACCAAAAACGGCGTAACCCACGCGGAATTTGCGGACTATGAGGGCGCGCTGGTGCCGGGCGAGATGAATAAGATTGTCATGCTCGTCACCACCGTCAATGAGGACGGTCTGCGTTTTACCGGTGAATCCACGCTCAATTTCTACGTGCCGGACTGGACGACCACCTCCACCGACTCCTACAATGAGCCCGGCGAGATGGCGCTGCTCACGACGATTCCGCTCGCGAACAGCCAGTATATCTATCTCAATCCCAACGCGGACAAAAACATCATCAAGGGCTTCGAGTGGATCCTGGACAACAAAGACCTCAATTCCGTGCCCTTCGCTATCCGCAACAACGACATGTTCGATGATTACGAAATGTACGTCAGCGGACTCCAGCCCGGCAAATACCATTTTGTCGGCTACTACGACAAGGACAGAACCCAGCGCGCTTATACCGGCGCGACAATTCAGATTGTCAGCGCCGAGGACGGCGGCTACACCTATATCAGCACTGACCGCAAGGAAATCACGCGCAACAATCCGGCACACCTGACCGCGGAGTTCTCCATTGTCGGCAAGCCTAAAAGCTACAGCTGGTACTATTACGATGAAAACAACGAGAAGGTCACCATTCCCGGCGACGGCTTCAAGCTGACCTTCCCGGACAACAATTTCAGCCTCAGCGGTTTCAAGACAGGCGACTACCGCATCGGCTGTGACCTGACGACCGACAAAGGCGTGCTGACCTTTGAGCCGGTTTCGATTTACTACGAAACCGTCCCGACCGGTCTGTCGATGTATTATCAGCTTGACGGCAAGGAGCTGCGCAGCCAGCCGTACTACTTTGATTCCGAGAACGGTACCGGCAAGCTGTATATCAAGCAGGCGCCGAACGACAGTGTGTATCATGACATCAGCTGGGGCTCCTATGATGAAAGCATTGTCTCCGTTGAGCAGGACGGCACCATCACCGCCCATAAGCCGGGAACGACCAAGATTTGGGCAGGTATCCGCGACATCGACGGCGCTGTGAAGTATGCCTTCACCGACGTTTATGTGCCGGTCAGCACCATTGACGTCTATGTCAAGGCGCCGGTGTTCTCCGACAAAATCGACGCGAACAACATCACTGTGGAGAACAGCCCCTATTATGGCATGATGCAGAACTACTTCCACAATCCGCACTGGATTGTCGACGGCGAGAGCTTCCCGGCATCGCGTTATTTTGAAGCGAACAGCTCCATCTCCGCCTCCGCGATTGTGCAGGTCAAGGACGGTTTGACCCTGCCGCTGACGAAAAAAGCCGAGCTGGAGTGGAGCAGCTACGTTGTCAAGACCGGCGACGCGGACGAGTCCAAAATCAAGGCGCGCATTCACCTCGATGACGGCAGCGTGGTGGAATCGGACAAAATCGAGCTTTTCAGCGCCTATCCGCAGCTTGCCTGCCATGTCAACTACACCTTCCCGGTGCTGCGCAACAACAACCACAGCTACCTCAACAATCTTGACTTCCATTTTGATACGCCTGCCGACGGCGTGACGGTCGGTGAGGTACCGCAGTACTTTAAGGAAAAATCCGGCGCGGTATGGCTGGAATGGGGTGAAGCCTTTGACGTGACCAACCCCAGTGACCGCCGCCATGTCCATGAGGAGGACGCTTTACTAAACGGTCATACCTACATGATTGGCGTGAATCCGCGTATCAAGGCGGACGTCGCCGACACCCACTTCGGCGACAAGCCCGACGTCTTTGTCAACGGCGATTTGGTCGCGGAGGATTTGCTCTACGGCTACGGCGTCAACGAGCTGGAGCCCTTCTACTACACCTTCACCGTCGGCGACCCGAGCCTGATGTGCAGCGAGGTCTGGCTTGACCTCAACAATCCGAGAGCCGGCGTGATAGCGCCGCAGAGCTGCGACGTTACTTCTCCCGGCTATGAGGTCGTCGTCACCAAGCTGGAATGGTCAAATTCCATGCTGGAAAACGGCGCGTTCCGCGGCAATACGGCATACACCGCCACCGCGAACATTGCTATGACCGACAGCGAGGATAACGCCCTGGCGTTCTTCGGACTGAAAAACATCTATTCCAACGGCATTGAGGGCAAGCTCGTCTCCCAGAAGGGAAGGACCGCCACGGTGCGCTTTGAGTTTCCAAAGACAGCGGCGCTCGAAGCTTACCTGATGCTGCTCCCGGACACCAAAACCTACGAGCTGACCGACAAGTTCACGGTTGAGGATTTGGGCGACGCCACCTTTGAGCTGAGAAACAGCGGCACCACTACCCTGACGAATATCATGGTGGTACCAACCGGTGAAACCTCGGTACAATACGGCAAATTCGTGATGCCGGAGGGCGTCGCCACCCTCGCTCCCGGAGAGTCCATGACCATTTCGGCATATCCTGCCCCCGGAACGCCGGAGGGCGTATACCGCTTTGATTTTGACGTGCAGTACATGCCCCAGGGAAAGACGACTGTCTACACAAACTCACACTTCTTTACCGCTTACATAGCGGGCGGCGGTATGGGAGGCGATTCGCTTCCCGGCGACGCGAACCTCGACGGCATTGTTGACATCACCGACGCAACCTACGTTCAGATGGCGGCAGCCCAGCTGCTGACTCTGCAGCCGCAAGGCGCGATTAACGCCGACGTCAACAACGACGGTACCGTTGACGTCACCGACGCAACGCTGATTCAGCTGCTCGCCGCAGAGGTAAACACACCGCAAGGATAAATCTCCATGACCCGGTTTTCCGCCGGGTCATTTTCTTGTCCAAACGCTTGATTTTCGCAGGGGATTATTCTATAATAAAGAA
>CAMVTS010000091.1 GCA_947170465.1 uncultured Clostridia bacterium | reverse complement strand
ACTCAAAGAACATTACGGGTTCTTCTTGTTTTCGTTGTTCAATTTTCAAGGTCCTTTGTTCAGCTTCAACAAGATTTCGACGTGCGTTTTAGTGATATTTCACATTCGCGTTTGCCGTTTCTCTCGACCGAACATGTGTTATTATACGCCTTATTGCCGGAAAAGTCAACCCTTTTTTCAAATTTTTTTCAAATTTTTGCGAATTTCTCCGGGATTGCTTTATTTTCGGTTTTATTCTGTTTTTTCGCACAAGATATTGTGGGTGACTTTATTGCTTTATTGTTTTAAAACCTTATCAACATATAAAAAGGCAGCCGTCTGACTGCCTTTTTGCTTATTCGTGGAAGGTTTTGAACTTCTCGACGATTTCTTCGCGGAGCTTGTATTCGTCCTGCTCCTTGTTGTCCTCTTTGATACTCTTGTCGTTGTAGACCATCATATACTTGCCGTTGTTGGAGAGAATCGCCTTGACCTCCGGCAAACCGAGTACGGTGAAGGTACCCTTGTCCTTGATTCCGGCGAGCACTTCATCTGCTGTCGCGGATTTTGCGTCGGAGTAATCGTAGATTTCGATGGTGGCTTTTTTCTTGGTCTGCTCGGTGTAACGTCTGCCGTGGGTAGCGCCGACAAGCGCATAGTCCATAACAACATAGGTGGAATCGACGTTATCCTTTAACGGATTGATGTAGCCGAAGGAAGCCAGATAATTGCACAGTCCCTCGTAGGTGTCGGGATAATCGGCGGCGTTCTGGCTCCTTGCCTCGTCGCCGGTTGCCACTGCAGACTTAGCGCCCATTCCCATACAGCCGGAGGCGGATATTGTGATGACAACAGCCGCAAGCAGCGCGGCGATGATTTTTTTCATAGATTCTCTATCCTTTCAAGAAAAATAGGTGAAGCACATAGCTTCACCTATTATACATGATAATTTTCAAGAAATCAATCATTTTCTGAAAAACACACAATTATTCAATGACATAAACATTGACGTCGCGTCTGCCGAAGTTGACGCACTCGTCGTAAGTATCATAGAAGCAGTCAACAATCGCCGAACCGTCCTCCAGTGCGCCGCCGGTATCAATCGCCGTGCAGTAGCCGTAGACAAAGCTGCCGTCGACGGATTCGACGTAGAGCTTGGAACCGTAGGGAATCAGCTCGGGGTTGATGGCGACGCCGCCGAAGTGAGCCGGATTGCCGGTTGCGGTCAGTGCGCCTGCCGGAGCAGTGTAGGCTGTACCGGAGCCGGACAGCATATATTTATAGGAAACCTTCACGCCGTTGCTGTCGGTAAACGTTCCGGCGCCGCCTGCGGTGCCTGCTCCCTTGGTGCCGACAAGCGTTACCTCGTCGACCGGCTTTTTGATGAGCTTTTCGGCAATCTTTTCAGCGCTGTCGCGCTTGCCGTCGATATATTTCACGCGGCTGACAACAGCCTTCTCGCCCTTCACGCCTTTGGTTTTGATTTTCGTCTCGCCGATGTCGATTTTGTCGGAGTTCTCCTTCACGCTGTCATAAGCGACGCTCTCGGTGGTGGTTTCGTCTTTATAAAGTACACGTTTGACGGTCAGCTTGTCGATATTCTTCACCGCTTCATTTCTCTCCACACTGAGAATATCGTCCTTGCCAAGCCGGAAGCCAATCAGCTTCAGACTCTTTTCGACGGGTCCTAAAGGAAGCTGATAATCCTTCGTCTTGCCGTCGGCGGTAATGGAGACGTTTTTCACTTCACAGACGGTAATCGTCATGTCTGATTTGATGACGGTATCCGCTGCCGGAACGGTCATCTGGTTCTCTGCAAGCGTTACTTTTGCTGTTTTCAATGCGTCCAAAACAGTGCCGCCGTTGGACAGTATCTTGACGGTGGTATCACCGTTGACAACGGTGACTTCATTGGCGGAAAGCACGTGGAAGCTGCCGCCTTCGGTCAGGTAAGTATAAGCGCTGCTCTCATTTGCCGGCTGCTGCTCAGTGAGCACCTTTTCCGGAGCGGTTGCCGCCGCAGCTACCGTAAAGACAGAGCCAAACACGGTGACGGCTGCCAACGCCAGTGCGAAGGCGGAACGAACAGGGTGTGATTTAGATTCATATGGAGTCATTTTCATTCTCCTTTACTGCAATCAATCTTCTTGTTTTTGTTTGATGTCTGGCATTATAACGCTCTTCGTTGGTGATGTCAAACAAATTGAAGCTGCACATTTTATTGATTATGCACAAAGGATTTGCTTATAATTTCCTGTGAGAATTATTTTGGACCGTGAAACGGTTACAAAATCCTGCATAAACTTGGGCAGATTGCAAGAAATTCAAAAGTCGCCTGTTTGTAACCGTTTGATGACGTTTTTGTAACAAAAAACACCTCCGGAGATTCCGGAGGCGTTCAGGCTCACGCAAAGGCGCGTGTCGCGATGCGCTTTTTATATTGTGCCGGCGTACAGTGATAAACCTTCTTGCACTGGGTAATGAAGGATTTCACGTTGGCAAAGCCGTTTTCCATTGCCGCTGTCGAAACCGTCACGTTGTTTTCGAGCATGTCGTTAATCGCGTTCTCCAACCGGAGATTGGCGAGATACTCGGAGAAGCTGACCTGTGTGACGTTCTTGAAATACTTGGAAAAGTAGGACGGCGACAGGTTGACAACCGACGCTATCTCGTCCAGCGGAATTTCACGCCGGTAGTTCTCGTTGATGTAAGCGATGGCTGTTTTTGCGTAGGAGAAGTCGCGTTTTGGCAACATCATGGAATTGGAGGTTCTGCGGAAGCACATGCCGTTTTTCAGCAAGAGGTAATAAATCTTGTTGATGTGTGAAATCCGAATCAGCGAGGAATATTCGTCGCCCGCGACGTCAACCGCAGCAATTTCGCCGAGAATGGAGGCGATTTCCGCCTTTACCTCAGGCTGCTGGGAAATATCGAAAAACACGCTGTCAATCGACTTGCAGAACATGCGGATATATTCAAATGAAAAGTTGACGCAGAGCAGACGGCAGCTGGTGCCGGAAACCGGACGGACAAGGTGAACGTCCTCGCTGTTAAAGAGAATGAAGTCTCCCTGTTCCACGATTTTGAGGTCGCCGTTGCGGCTGCACTCGCTGGTACCTTCAATCACATACACCAGCTCCGGCTCGCGGTGCCATTGAAGCTCGGTGATGCGTGTGTTTGAGGATAGATTCAGATGCATGATTGTTGCGGGGA
Organism: uncultured Clostridia bacterium; assembly: GCA_947170465.1. Taxonomy (GTDB): domain Bacteria; phylum Bacillota; class Clostridia; order Oscillospirales; family Acutalibacteraceae; genus Ruminococcoides. The sequence goes on along the minus strand of CAMVTS010000091.1, from coordinate 4,445 downwards.
TATTTTTATCATAATTCACAACATCGTATTTGTAGTCCATTTGCCTTTTTCTCCCTGTGATGGTGTAAAAAATAATAGATTTAGATTGCGGGGGTAAGTTACCATGGCCTGACCGTGCCGGTCAGCTCGGTGACAGACTTTACGCCGTTTTCATCAAGGAAACGGTTGAGTCCTTCGTTGATTTTGATTGGCGCGTACGGGTCGGAAAAGAGCACCGTGCCAATCTGGAGGGCAGTTGCGCCGGCGATAAGCATTTCGGCGGCGTCCTCCCAGGTGGTGATGCCGCCCATGCCGATAATCGGAATGCTGACAGCCTTCGACACCTGCCAGACCATACGCACCGCTACCGGAAATACCGCGGCGCCGCTGAGTCCGCCGGTGTTGTTGCGGATAATCGGACGGCGTGTGTGAATGTCGATTTTCATGCCGGTAAGGGTGTTAATCATGGAAATCGCGTCGGCGCCGTTCGCCTCCGCCGACTGCGCGATAGACGCGATGTCGGTGACATTGGGGCTGAGCTTGACGACAAGCGGCTTTTTGCAGTGCGCACGTACCTCGCGCGTAATCTGTCCGACGGATTCACAGCTGGTGCCGAACTGAACGCCGCCGGACTTGACATTCGGGCAGGAGATGTTCAGTTCAATCATGTCTACGTCGGTTTCGCTGAGCTTTTCCGCCATCCGGCAGTAGTCCTCAATCGTGTTGCCGGCGATGTTGGCGATGATCGTTGTGTTCTGCTGCTTCAGCCATGGCAGGTCCTCGCTGATGAACACGTCTACGCCGGGATTCTGCAAGCCGACGGCGTTGAGAATACCGGAGGGCGTTTCCGCAATACGCGGCGGCGGATTGCCGTCGCGGCGCTGAAGGGTGATGCCCTTGCAGGAAATGCCGCCGAGGGTGGAAAGCGGATAAAACTCGCTGAACTCCCTGCCGAAGCCGAAGGTTCCCGAAGCGGCGATTAAAGGATTGGCGAAATCGACGCCCGCGACCTTTACAGATAAATCAGCCACCGAAAACCACCTCCTCCGCGTTGAATACGGGGCCGTTCTTGCAGACATGCTGCATGATTTCCTCTCCGTTCCTGCGCACTTTTACGGCGCAGACCAGACACGCGCCGATACCGCACGCCATGCGTTCCTCCAGCGAAACCTGGCAGGGCTTGCCGAATTCCTGACAAACCTGCGCGATTGCGCGGAGCATGGGCGTGGGACCGCAGGCGCAGACCTCGTCGACATCATTGATTCTCTCACGGAGGACATCGGTGACGAAGCCCTTCTGTCCGGCAGAGCCGTCGTCGGTCGCGAGCACGACCTCTGCACCGGCCGCGCGGAAATCGTCCTGTAAAATCACCAGCTTTTCGTTGCGGAAGCCGATAATTGCCAATGGATTGTCGCACTGAGCGGCGGTGTAGAGCATGGGCGGTACACCGATGCCGCCGCCTATCAGGGCGTAGCGCTTGCCGGGCTGTACCGTAAAGCCGTTGCCCAGCGGCGCGAGCACGTCCACCATGCAGCCGGGCTGCATTTGTGACATGATTCCGGTGCCCTCTCCCTTGACCTGATAGACCAGACGGAGCACGCCGTCACGCGCGTCGCAGACCGAAATCGGACGGCGCAGGCTCTTGCCGGGTACATATACATGCGCAAACTGTCCGCATTGAACAGGTATTTCGCCTTCGGGATAGTCGAGGCGCATGTCAAAGATACCGTCCGCGATTTGCTCGTTGGACAGTAATCTGAGTTGTCGGATGTCATATTTCATGGAATCAACCTTTCCAATAGGGTATACATGATTATTCGCCGTAAGCCAGACCGATGGCGGCAACGTTCATCTCCTGATAGGAATAGATTTTGCAGTTGTCGGTAAGCTGACAGTCGTCGGAATTGACGCTGTTGCAGTATGCAAACCACTCGTAGGCGGCGCCGTTGATGATGGTCTGCATGGTTTGTTCGTAATCAACGCTGTCGGAAACGCGAAATTCAAAGGTTTCCTCCCTGTTTGACGCAGCCTTTGCCAGCGCCTCGAGCAAATCGCTGCAGTTATAAGGGTCGCTGACGGAAATGAATTCTTTGTTGAAATAGTTGTACTCGGTGGCGGTACATTCCGGTACCATGGAGTTGTAGTGGTCAAATTTTTTCTCTGAACCGTACACATCATTTATCGTATGGTCGCGCAGCAGCTGCTTGGTCGTGATATTGAAATACTGATGCCGCTCGATATCCGTCACCTTGTAATCTTCGGAAGCAGGCTGAAAATCATTCCAGGTTGCGTCAACATAGTACCAGTCGCCGCTGATCTTGACGGCGTTCCAGATGTGATTGCCGGCATTGCCGCTGCCGTTGTCGTCACAGGTGCCGTTGACCGGCACGCAGTCAATCCTCAACCGGTCGCACAAATACTGAAACGCGCGTGTGTAGCCCTCACAGACCGCTTTGCCGTCTATGATGGCGCCGTAGGCGTTCTGCTCGTTGGCAACTACCTTATCTTCTTTTGCCGCTTCCTCATCATAGACACAGTGATTGATGAGATACTCGTTGATATAGAGCTCTTTTTCGTAATCGCTGCCGTTCGCCGGCGCTCCGGCTAAAATCTTGTCGATTTCATTGTCAAAGCGCTTCCTTGCGTCCGTCAGCTTTTTGCCCTCGAAGGAAAACAGCGGCGTGATTTCTACGTAGTCTGTATGAATAACGTACTCATAGCTATACTGGTCGTTAAGCCAGAATACCCCGGGATGATCGGATTTATATAATTCAAAAATGGCGGTCATATTGTCCAGCGTGTCGTCGTTGTTCACGACAAACGGCTGTGAAATCCCACTGCTGACATAGGCGTCAAGTATGGAATACACGCGGCGCTCCGCATCGGTTTTCAGTGCCAGAAAGCCATAGTCCGCGCCGCTCTGACGGTATTCCTCCATCTTTGACTGTGCTGCACTTTCCGTCCGGCTTTCCATATTCCAGTCTCTGCTCGGTTCAATACCAAACAATTCATTGATAATATTACAGCCGGAAAAGCTCAGTGCTGTCACCGCCGTCAACAATATTACAGATAATTTGATTATTTTCATCATTCGTATTGCAGGTGAAAGGTTATGATGTTCAGATTCTTATAGGTAACGTATTCACTGTCCGGTTTCAGCCGCGGTTTGTCGTGGTTGTAGTGGTTCGCCGCTTCCATCCACGCGTATGCATAATCGTTGGCTATCGCCTGCGTTGTGTTGTCATAATCCATCTCAGGCGAAATCAGCACGTCGAGGTATTCCTCACCTTTCCTTGCTGCCTTAATCAGCGCGGCAATCACTTCGCTGTCGTCCTCGGGATGGGAAACAACCGGACAGTTATGAAGGAAATAGTTGTATTTTTTACTCTGGCACTGCGGAACAAACACATTGAATATCGCGCCGTCGGTCTCTCCGTAAAGCGGCGAGATGGTATGGGTTTTCAGCAGTTCTCCGGTGGAGATATTGAGGTAGTAGTAGTGCTGAATCCGGTTATCTCCGTCGTTCCAGGTCACATCCACATGGTACCAGTCGCCCTCGATATTGACGCAGTTCCACATGTGTCCGTCGTCACTGGTGCCGCCGTTTTCTGTGTTGAACGCCGCGGCGGTTCCCTGAACGGTGACGCAGGCGATTCCCAGCCGGGCACAAAGCAGCTGAAAGCCCTTGGAGTAACCGTCGCAGACAGCCTGCCCCCTTACCAGCGAACCATAAGCGCTGTGCTGATACGGCGCTTCGCGGTTATATTCGCAGTGGGCTATCATATAATCATTCAGAAAACATTCGATCTCAAAATCCGTCGCCTTTTTCGGCGCGGCAGCTAATGTCTCGTCAATCTTTTTTTCCAGCTCATTCTTCGCGCTTGCCAGCTCGTCTCCCTCAAAGACGAATTTCAACTCGACTTCGCAGCCGCTGTCGTATTCGATATAGCTGTAGCGCGAAGCGGTATCCAACCAGAATACCTCAGGGTGATCGTCCTCGTAGGCTTCAATAACGTGCGCAAACTCGCCCGCGCTCACCCCCGGAACTTCAAAGCGATTGCTGCTGCCCGCGTGGATATTTTCATCAATTGTTTCGTACGCCTGACGCAGAATATCGCTGTCAAGCGTCTTGTAGCCGTAGCGGAGCTCTATCTCCCGTCGGTCAGTGAGCAGCTTGACTTCCGCGTTGTCAGAAGGAAGTGTCGGCTCCGGCCGGAACATGTAATTCCATCTTGGAGAAACGGCGTCACAGCCGGTCAGTGTAAAGACGACGGCTGCCGCTAACAGCAGCCCTGTCATAGCGTAGCTTTTTGAGCGCACATAATCACCTTATCATATACCAGATATACACCTACCATTTTACTTCATTTTTTTAAATCAGTCAATTGCATTTTCAAGTTTTTTGTGATATATTGGTAATGAAATCGTTAATTGACACTAACTTTTTCATATTTTTCCCTTTATTA
>CAMVTS010000090.1 GCA_947170465.1 uncultured Clostridia bacterium | reverse complement strand
AGGCTTCTCACCTGCTAGACTATCCGCCCTTCGTCTGGGCGCACAATTCCGATTTGCTCGGCGATACAGACGGCGACGGCTCTGTTTCAATCGGCGATGTAACCGTTATTCAACAGCACATTGCAAATATAATCAGTTTGCAAAATAACAGATTAAAATGTGCTGACATCAACGGAAACGAAAGTATTGACATTACCGACGCGACCGAATTACAGCGCTATCTGGCGGAGTACGACGTGACGTATGCCGTCGGAAAACCGATAAGCAACGATACAGAAGAACCCCCTGCTATTGAGCAAACAGGTATGACAAATCAAGTTCCTCCGTCCTATTTAAGCGCAGCGGCGCAAGGCGGTACAGTTCGTGAGATTAAATATCAATCGAAAGACTACGCCGGAAACGGCGGCGACATCACCAAGCAGGCGTTTGTCTATTTGCCCTACGGCTATGATGAAAAAGACGCCGATACACGGTACAACATTCTCTATTTAATGCACGGCTGGGGCGGTCACGCGGGCGAATATTTTGAGTATGCCAACATCAAAAACATTTTTGACAATATGATTGCAAACGGCGATATTGAGCCGCTGATTGTTGTTTCGGCAACCTTCTATCACGATAACAGCTCTACGGACTTCGGCAGCTCCGAGGACGCTTTGAGGGCGTTCCACAATGACTTTGAAAAGCACCTGATGCCTGCGGTCGAGGGACAGTTCCATACCTATGCAAAGTCGACTTCCGCCGAGGATCTGAAAGCCTCGCGCGACCACAGGGCGTTCGGCGGATTTTCGCTTGGTTCTGTCACAACCTGGCTTCAATTCTGCTACGATTACGACTATATCCGTTACTTCCTGCCGATGAGCGGTTCAAGCTGGTACTACGGCACCTACGGCGATTTCCAAATTAAAAAGAATGTCGATTTTATCGAATCGCTGGTGAAGGACAACGACCTCGACAGCCGCGGCTACTATATTTATCACGCGGTCGGCACACAGGATCAGGTCAGAAGTCAGTCGATTGATATGGCAAACGAAATGCTTAGCCGCGAAATCTTTACCCCGAATCACTACGTATTCTATCAAAAAGAGGGCGGCGTTCACGACCACAACGCCGTGCGCGAGTTTATCTATAATGCCCTGCCGCATTTCTTCACTAAACAAAACGCAACTCCTGCCAATCAGGAATATTTTACAAAGGACACAAATATTTCGGATGTACAGAATGACGCGGCGTTTGGCGACTACGGCAAGCTGATTTTTCCGGTGAACAGCGGTTATTATTCCGGCTCGACGCTCGGCGATTTGTCCATGACATGGTACAACTACATTGACCCTGACAAAACCGTTGAGATTGCAAATTATTTGAAAAACCGCGCGGTAAACGGCAATACGGTTTTCTATGACATTTACACGGAAACGGAAAAGGCGGCTGATCCCGACAAGAGAAACACGGGGCTGTTCTTCTTCAAGGGCGAGAAAAACAAACCTTTTGCCATCTGCAACGCAGGCGGCGGCTTTGCCTATGTCGGCGCGATGCACGACAGCTTTCCGCACGCGCTGGAGCTGAGCAAGATGGGCTACAACGCTTTTGCGCTGATTTACCGTCCGGGCTCTCAGACAGCCTGCGAGGATTTGGCGAGAGCGATTGCGTTCATCCATGAGCACGCGGATGAATTGGAGGTCAGCACGGAGAACTACTCCCTATGGGGCGGCTCGGCAGGCGCGAGAATGGCGGCGTGGCTCGGCACCTACGGAACAGAAGCCTTCGGCGAAAAATCCTATCCCAAGCCTGCGGCTGTCATTATGCAGTACACGGGGCTGAGTGAAGTGACAGGCAACGAGCCGCCGACCTATAACTGCGTAGGAACAAGCGACGGTATCGCCAATTACCGCACCATGCAGAACCGTATCAACGCGATCAAGGCAAACGGTACGGATGCGGAGATTGAAATATTTGACGGTCTGCCGCACGGATTTGGCTTAGGCACAGGCACGGTCGCCGAGGGCTGGATTGACAATGCCGTTGCGTTCTGGGAAAGGCAAATATAACTATCACTTATACTTATATAAACAATTAGCATTTTACAACACCAGAATTATATTGTATAATTAAGTCAAAGAGAAAATCAAGAATATAAATGAGGTAGATATAATGAAAAACTTGGTCTTATACTTCTCAGTTTACGAAACCACCAAAGCGGTGGCAACAGAGATTGCAAAGCAAACAGGCGCAGATTTGGTGGAGATCGAACCGGTCAAGCCTTATGACGGCGACCGCAGTCACTACAATGCCCTCGCGCGTTACGCCAAAAAGGAGCATGACGAGGATATGCGACCGGCGATTAAAAACACCATCAGTATTGACGGTTACGACAACATCTTCATCGGCTATCCGATGTGGTGGTACACCTTCCCGATGATTATCTACACGCTCTTTGACGCGCTTGATTTTTCGGGCAAGACGATTATTCCGTTCAACACACATATGGGCTCATCCGACGGCGGCACCTACCGCACGATTGCAGAGTTGGAGCCGAACGCGACTGTCCTCAAAGGACTGCCTGTTGAGATGTCAAACGCCGAACGCGGCTGTGCGGATAAGGTGGAAAAATGGTTAAAATCAATCAATATCAATAAAGGAGAATGATTATGGATTACATCACACTTAACAACGGAACAAAAATGCCGCTTGAAGGCTTCGGCGTCTTTCAGATTCCCGATCCCATCGAATGTGAACAGGTTGTCTATAACGCAATCAAGACCGGCTACCGTCTGCTTGATACCGCAGCAGCATATATGAATGAAGAAGCACTCGGCAAGGCGGTTGCACGCGCGATTGCCGACGGAATTACCACCCGTGACGAGCTGTTTATTACGACAAAAGTTTGGGTACAAGACCAGAAGAACGAGGAAACCGCCTATGAAGCGGTCAAAACCTCTCTCGCAAAGCTGAATCTGCCCTATGTCGATTTGGTACTTCTTCACCAGCCGATGGGCGATTACTTTGCCGCTTACAGAGGAATCACCAAAGCCTATAAGGAGGGCTTGACAAAGGCGATCGGCGTGGCAAATTTCTATCCCGCTATACTCGCCAACTTCTGTGAGAACGTCGAGGTGATCCCTGCCGTCAATCAGGTTGAACTGCACCCGTTCTTTGCGCAGGAAAACGCGCTTGAAACGATGAAGGAATACGGCGTTGCACCGCAGGCTTGGGGACCTCTTGCAGCGGGCAAGCACGGTATCTTTACCGATCCCGAAATCAAGGCAATCGGCGACAAATACGGCAAGTCGAACGCGCAGGTTGTGCTCCGCTGGAACGCTCAGCGCGGCGTGTCGATTATCCCTAAGTCCGTCAAGGTCGAGCGTATGGAGCAAAACATTGACATTTGGGATTTTGAACTGACCGAAGAAGAGATGGCGGCAGTCGCCGCAAAAGACCTCGGTCACAGTGAGATTGTCAATCACGACGATCCGCAGTTTGTCAAATTTGTGCTCGGCTTGAAGATTCATGAGTAAGGAACAGCGATGAAACACAGATTATTAGGCAAGAATTTTGAAGTCAGCGCCGTCGGATTAGGCTGTATGGGCATGAGCCACGCCTACGGCAGCGCACCGGATAAAAAGGAAATGACCAAGCTTTTGGCACAGGCTGTGGATTTGGGGTACACCTTCTTTGACACCGCAGAATGTTACGGTTTGCCTGAAAGTCCTCACCATAACGAGGAATTACTCGGTGAAGCGTTGAAGTCGTTGAGAAACAAAATCAAGATAGGAACAAAATTCGGAATCACCTTCGATTACAGTTCGACGGAGATCAATCTGCCTGTTATTGCCGATTCCCGTCCCGAGACAATTCGCAAATCGGTTGAAGGCTCGCTCAGACGATTACAAACCGACCATATCGACATCTATTACCAACACCGCCAGGACCCCGATGTTCCTGTCGAAGAAGTCGCCGGTGTTATGGCTGAACTGATACGGAAGGGAAAGATCCTTCACTGGGGACTTTCCGAGGTGGATGAGGATACTATCCGCAGGGCACACGCCGTTTGTCCGCTCACGGCAATTCAGAACCGTTATTCGATGATGGCGCGCTGGCACGAAAAGCTGTTCCCTGTATTAGAGGAGCTGAACATCGGCTATGTCGCTTTTTCTCCGACGGCAAATGGTCTGCTCACAGCTAAGTATAACCAAAACTCCAAATTTGAAGCGCATATAGATTATCGCAATATGATGCCGCAGTTCCAGAAGGACAGCTTTGAGAAGAACCGCAGCCTGATTGCGTTGGTAGAAAACACAGCAAAGGAGCATAACGCGACGCCTGCACAGATTGCTATGGCTTGGATGCTCTGCAAGAAGCCGTATATCGTGCCGATACCGGGCACCAGAAAGCTCAGTCGATTACAGGAAAACGCAGGCGCGGCTGATGTGATTCTGACAGCAGACGAGATCAAAGCAATTGACGATGCTCTTAATCATATGGAGATGTCCGAGGTGTATGGCGGAACGAAGGTGATGAAATGAACCGCCCGAAGGTGATTTGCCATATTTTAAGCTCGCTTGACGGCAGAATTGACGGCGACTTTTTCATGCTCCCCGAAACGATGGTACTCGGCCGCAAGTACGGGCAAATCAGAAAAGACTACAACCCCGATGCGATTCTCAACGGCGCTACGACCTGTTCTGAAATTTTTTCGGATGGTTATATTGATTCGCTCCCTGATTCGAATATACGGTATGAGCGCACTGATTACATTGCGGCGAAAGCGAAAAAATATGCCGTATGTATAGATACAAACGGCACGCTCAAATGGAACGGCAACACCGTCACAAGAGGTGGCGAGAGCTACCATGTTATTCAGGTGCTGACGGAAAGTGTCAGCGACAATTATATCGCGCACTTGCGTGAGAACAATATTTCATATGTTTTCGCAGGTAAAGCCAAACTGGACATTCCACTTGCTCTGAAAAAGCTGAAAGACTTTTTCTCAATCAATTCCGTCATGCTCTCGGGCGGCGGTGCAATCAACTGGTCGTTTCTACAGGCAGGTTGTATTGATGAACTCAGCCTTATCATCGCCCCTGCAACAGACGGTCTGCGCGATACCGCGACCACCTTTGACCGATCCTCTTTTATGCCGGACGGTGTTCCTGTCGGCTTCACTTTGAAAGAAGCAAAGTGTATTCAGCCTGACGGCGTTTGGCTGACATACAAACCGAATAACATCAAAAGATAAATCGGAGGTAATGAAAATGAAATTTAAAAGAACGCTTGGCATTGTACTGGTATTCGTACTCCTGTTCTCACTTGCAGCGTGCGCGAATAACAATACATCCGATCAAACACAGAATTCGACCGAGAGCGCAACAACAGCATCTGCTGCTGGTTCGGCAACTTCTGCGAAGAATACCTCAAGCGGCAAAAAGGCGGTTGTCGTCTATTTTTCAGGCGCAGGCAACACAAAGCGCGTCGCAGAGCTTGTCGCCAACGAAACCGGCGCAGCCATCTTTGAGCTTGTTCCGAAAACCCCCTATACAGAGGATGATTTGAACTGGCGTGACGAAAACAGCAGAGTTCAAAAAGAGCATAACGACACTTCGCTTCAAAATATTGAGCTCAATTCAACTTCTGTTCCCGATTGGGACAGCTATGACACCGTCCTTTTCGGCTATCCTCTCTGGTGGCGAGAGGCGGCGTGGCCTGTCAACAACTTCGTCAAAGGCAACGACTTCTCCGGCAAAACGGTCATTCCGTTCTGCACCTCTACCAGCGACGGTATCGGTGACAGCGGCAGCAAGCTTGCGCAGATGGCTGGAACCGGCACATGGCAGGAAGGTATGCGCTTTTCTGAGCGTGAGGAAGAAAGTGCTGTTAAGGAGTGGGCGCAGGGTATAGGGCTTAAATAACTATTATCTTGACATACCTTTGTTGACTATGCTATACCACACCCAACGAACCGCATAGGAATGGGAAAAATCAGTTTTCACCGACGTGGTGTAACCATCAGGTCCATGTGAAAGCAATTTCATGCAGGTTCAAGTCCTGTTATCCGCAACCAGTAAGAGTGTTCATAACGGATTTAAGTTATGGGCACTCTTTTCCTTTTTATATTTGTCATAGTAAAGGAATTTGCCGTACAAATTCCCTGCTTGATATAGCATAAGACAAACCATTGTATTTTGCAGCGTAATGTGTTACAATAACTTAAACGGAGGTGTTTTTTATGATGTACCCTTATCTTACCCTTGATGATGAAACCGAGATTGTTCACTCGGAAATGCTTAGTGACAATACAGTTAAGGTATATATTGAAAAACCTGATGAAAAAGACGGCTTTCACTTTGCAAGCTGTTTTCTGCCGAAATATGAGTGGCGGGAAATATTCGGATTTACCGAGAACGAAATCAAAAGGTATCAGTCAATCATTGAGAATAATGCGCATTTGATTATCGAGCTTTCGCAAAACGGAGGATTTGACAATGCCTCAGGTTTTTAAAATCGGCTCCTACTGGGTTTATTTTTGGGCGAATGAGAATAAACCTCTTGAGCCGGTTCATGTCCACATTTCAAAAGGCAAGCCTACAGCTAACGCAACCAAGTTTTGGATTACAAAAACCGGAAAATGCCTGTTGGCAAACAACAACTCGGAATATGACAGCAGGACGCTCCATTATTTAAGTAAGGCTATCGAAGCAAATAAGGATATTGTCATTGAAAAATGGCTGTCTTTCTTCGGAGAGATTACTTTCTATTGCTGATAATAGGTCCGTTATGAACACTCGCACCATAATCCCACTCTAATTCTGATACAATGGTATCGGGTAGAGTGGGATTTTTCTTTTGCACCCCATACTTACTATGGTTGTCCACAAACCTCTGTACCATTAACAGTTGATTAAGTCAATCGGTTATTATCAAAGGTTTTTATCCCAAAGTGATATCCAAAATCATCATGACCGTAAAACCGAGCGCAAACATCAGCACGCCGATATTGGAGTGTTCTCCCTCTGACATTTCGGGGATCAGCTCCTCTACAACGACATAAATCATAGCCCCTGCCGCAAAGCTGAGCAAATACGGCATAACGGGAACCAGCAGACCGGATACAAGGATCGTGATCAATGCGCCGATCGGTTCTACCGCGCCGGATATAACACCGCCGAGAAATGAGAATGATTTGCTTTTTCCCTCAGCGTGGAGCGGCATAGAGATGATTGCCCCTTCGGGAACATTTTGTATTGCAATTCCGAGAGCGAGTGCCAATGCGCCGCCTGCTGAAATATTGGTTGAACCGGACAACAAGCCGGCGTACATCACGCCCACCGCCATTCCTTCGGGAATGTTGTGCAGCGTGACGGCAAGCAGCATCATCGTCGTCCTTGCCAGCTTACTTTTATGTCCTTCGGCTTTATCCGCAAACATATGAAGGTGCGGTATTGTTTTGTCAAGAACAAGCAAAAACAGTGTTCCTATCCAGAATCCGGCAACAGCCGGAACAAACGCAAACGCTCCCATCGACTTGTTTTGTTCAATGGCAGGAATCAGCAGACTCCATATAGAAGCTGCCGTCATCACACCCGCAGCAAATCCCGTTAAGGCACGCTGGACGCTCCGTCCGAGCTGTCTTTTCATAAAAAACACAAAAGCCGCGCCTAAAGAGGTTCCGATAAACGGTATTAGAATACCGATCGTTACAGATACATTCACAATTTTATCTCCGATTACTTTG
>CAMVTS010000089.1 GCA_947170465.1 uncultured Clostridia bacterium | reverse complement strand
AGAAGGATTTATATTTGCAGGTATGGCGGAATTGGCAGACGCGCATGGTTCAGGTGACACCACGTCGGTGAACTTGCGAAATCACGTTTTTTACTTGCAAAAAATTAAATATGCGGATATGGCGGAATTGGCAGACGCGCATGGTTCAGGTCCATGTGAAAGCAATTTCATGCAGGTTCAAGTCCTGTTATCCGCACCAAAGGGACAGTTATCCGAACTGTCCCTTTTCTCATGCCAAGATTTCCGAAAATGCTCGAAAATGGCTTGAATACTGAGGTTTTGATAACTCTCATAATCAAGTTGGATTTCTTTCGGTAAGCGTGAAGCAGAATAAAATACTGTCATTTTTACAACCATTTGCAGTCAGGTTTGCTGTCATAATGGCAGGTTTTATCAACGAATATAAGAGTATTAACCCACAAGCTGCTGTCAATTCGATTCCAACAGCAGCAAAATAAATACAAAAAGGGTATTGACAGTAAACGGTTTACAGTGTATAATGTAAGCAGTGATTAAGAAAAAGGAGAAAAATCGTGAAATTACCAATAGATGAATCCCTTCCCGGATATGTGAATGAGTCCATAGCTATTCTGGAAAAAATACTGACAAGCGATAATTTCAGCGTCTTTGAAAGGATCACCAGGATATCCAGAGGCGAGATTTTTGTACTAAAGATTCTATTGTTTAACAATGGTACATCAACGCCTACCGAGATCAGCGAAACGATGAAGAGTACAAAGGGACGCATATCAGCCATATTGAATTCGCTGGAAAAAAAGGGCTTCATTGACCGGGAGATTGACAAAGACAATCGCAGAAACATTATCGTGACGCTTACAGATTCCGGCAGGGAATATGTAACAAATGAACTTCAGGAATGCTATAAAATCGTTTCCCATGTGTTTGAAGAGCTGGGAGAAAAGGATTCCAGAAAGTTTGTTGAACTGACGGAGCGGGTGTTTCATCTGATGAACGAATAAAAAATCCATTGCAGGCCGAAATAGGCCTGCAAAATAAGAACTTAATGTTTACAGGGTAAATAATAAACGGCAAATACAAAGGAGGAAACTCATATGAGCAATTTTTCAAAGGACAACAGACCGGGCGGAACCTATGTGATGGGCGGGAAAACGGTATCCCGTGTAGGATACGGCACCATGCAGCTGCCGAAGCTGAAAGATGAAGCTAAGGCAAGGGCGGTGATTCGCAGAGCCTATGAGCTTGGCGTGAACCATTTTGACACAGCTGATTTTTATGAGGACGGATTCACAAACAGATGCCTGGCGGATGAGATCGGCAAGGAGCCGGATGCGGTAATCGTAACCAAGATCGGCGCAAAGCCCGGTAATGGCATCATGCCGATGATACCCGCACAGAGGCCAGAGGAACTCAGGCAGCACATAGAGGATAATCTAAAGAGTCTTAAGACGGATCATCTGGGAATCGTCAATTTCCGCAGGATCGCACCGGGAACATTTCCTTTAAAACCGAGCCAGAAGGTGAATTTTGACGACCAGATGGCAGAGCTCATTAAAATGCGTGACGAGGGAAAGATAGAGTCAATTGGGCTTTCTACGGTCAGCCTGAAGGAACTTGAGAGCGCACTGCCTGCCGGCATTGTCTGTGTCCAGAATCAGTACAATATTAAATCGCGCAGTCAGGAAAGCATTCTGGATCTGTGCAGAAAAGAAGGGATTGCATGGGTGCCGTATTTCCCTCTTGGCGGCGGTATGCCCGGTTCTGCGAAGGTAACAGAAGACGAAACGGTACAGGCTGTTGCAAAAGAGATGGGGCTCTCTCCGGTCCAGGTGGGACTGGCGTGGATTCTGCAGCACTCTGAAAATGCGCTCATCATTCCGGGGACTACATCGATAAGCCACCTGGAGCAGAATGTTGCGGTAGGCGATATCCGATTTGATGAAGACACTATGCGGCGACTCGACAGTGTCCCTCCGGCAAAAGGGATAGGAGCTGTTATCAATCGCTTCATGACAAGAAAGTGAGGGATAGATATGACACTGCAAGAGGCAATGAAAGCACGCCATATGGTGCGTAAATATACGGATAAAGCGATTCCGGCAGATATTGTGGCCAAGCTGAATGACCGGGTAAAGCAGAACAATGAGCAGTATGGCCTTTCCATTAAGCTTATGATCAATGACGGCAGCGCTGTACCGGGTGTGATCAAGCTGATCCTTGCCAAAGGTGTGAACAACTTTTTCATCATGGCAGGTCCCGAGGGAGCGGATGAGCGCCTTGGATACTGCGGTGCAGATCTGATGCTCTATGCTCAGACACTTGGGCTTAACACCTGGTGGGTCGGCGGCACCTATAACCGCAAGGGTGCGGCTGAGAAATCAGAAGGAGCAACTCCGGTTGGAATCATTGCTGTGGGTTACGGACAGACGCAGGGTGTGCCGCATAAAACGAAAACGGCAGATGTGGTCAGTTCCTATGTTGGCGATGTTCCCGACTGGTTCAAAGAAGGCGTGGATGCCGCACTTCTTGCTCCGACGGCACTGGCAAAACAGGCATTCATCTTGAAAGGTGAAGGCAGTGCCGTGCATATAGACTGTGACAACGGAATCTTCAGCGGTGTGGATACCGGCCTCGTGAAATATCATTTTGAACTGGGTGCAGGAAAAGAAAATTTTGAGTGGGTGTGATTTATGGATGAACAGATCATACAATTACAGCAGATGATCGATGAGAGCCGGTTCACATTGGTCATTACCGGAGCGGGTATTTCCGTTGCATCCGGTATTCCAAGCATGCACGGTTTGAATTTGGCGGAGACGCTGCAGTTTGCCTCCACAACTGTGCTTAAAGTAACGCCGGAGCACTACTACAGGGTTGCCAGACATTCCTTTCTGGATGCCATATTCGAAAACGGTCCCAGCCTTTCGCATAAGAAGCTGGCGGAGTTGGAGGAAAAAGGTAAAGTACAGGGGATAATTACGACAAATCTGGATAATCTGCACAGCATCGCCGGTTCAATAAACGTGGCGGAGATACAGGGCAGCTTCGCAGTCAACACCTGTCTGAAATGCGGGAAGCGGAACTACGATGTGAATATATGGAATCAGGGGAAAGCCCCGAGATGCGAATGCGGAGGGCTCTACGCCTGCTGGCCGGTCTATGCTCATGTCGGCCTTTATAATGATGATGTCCCGAAAGCACAGGAATGGGCACGAAAGGCCGAACTGGTTATTGTGGTCGGTGCGATCGGCAACTATGGCGGCGTGTACTGGAACCACATCAGATCCTCCGCGAAGATTGTACAGGTCAATCCCAAACATACACAATTCGATTCCTGTTCCTTCTTGAACATCCGGAAAAAATGCGATGAAGTATTCGCAGAATTGGAGTAAGCTATGATTCGTTTAATCAAAGGAGACATCACGAAAATTACGGATGTTGATGCAATCGTGAACGCTGCAAATAGAACACTTCTGGGTGGAGGCGGCGTTGATGGGGCAATCCACCGTGCTGCCGGTAAAGGACTGAGGGCAGAGTGCTTTAAGCTGCATGGATGTAAAACGGGTAACGCAAAAATCACAAAGGGTTATGATCTTCCCTGTAAATATGTGATCCATACGGTTGGACCGATCTGGCACGGAGGCAGCAAAGGAGAACCGGAAATGCTTTCAGTATGTTATCGGAATTCACTGCATGTGGCTCAGGAGAACGGTATCCGCAGAATAGCCTTTCCTTCCATTTCAACAGGCGTGTTTCATTATCCATTAGATAAGGCGGCAGAAACAGCCGTTATTGCGGTGCGGCAGTATCTGGAAGATAATCCGGGGTCATTCGATCTTATCGAATGGGTGCTGTATGACGACACCACTTACGCTGCTTATGAAAATGCAGTAAAGAGAGTATTGTCAACCATAGTTTAGGGAGTGAATCGGAATGATTGAGGTTAAGCACCTGACATTCAGCTACGGCAAAGAGCCGTTCATTGAAGATATGAATTTCGACGTGAAAGAAGGCGAGATTTTTGGATTCCTCGGACCATCGGGTGCAGGGAAAAGCACACCGGAGAAGATTATCATTGGTCTGATTCCGGGCTATCAGGGATCTGTGACGGTGGGCGGCATCGAAAGCAATCATCACGGGAAGGACTTCTATGAGAACATCGGCGTGGATTTTGAGTTTTCCACCATGTATGAGAAGATGACTGCAAGGGAGAATCTGCGCTTCTTTGCCTCCTTGTATCGGGGAAAAGCCGTAATATTGACGAACTGCTCCGGCAAATGGCGCTGCTGGATAGCGCACCCTTCACCAACATGGGCAGCGTAGTTGAGGGCTTTTCCGATTTGACGCTGTGGATGAAAATAAAAGGCACTATTCAAAAAATCAATATTAATGCCAATGTTGTGTTCTTGTCACCTGTTTCAATCAGCTTTTCTTCCGCAAGAGCTTTGATCAAACCGTTCTTTGAGATAGAAAACGTTTCCCCCTGTTCCTCGCAAACTCTTCTGACCGCCTTATGCGCCGCGTCGGAAATCAAATAGAAATAATCGCTGTCTTCATATCCGATGAAGCCAAGCGGGGTATATCCATCTGAATTATCTCTGCTGATAACCGCAGCCTGTCCGCTCTCGAGCAGAGAGTACAGCTTTTGGATAAATATATGCGACGGTCTGTCTTGCTCAATGGAATTGCTCTGCTTTTTCGCAAGCTCATAAACACAGTTCTTAAATTCGTCCATTGTCTGACGGCTTTCTTCAACTGAGATGATTTCGTGACTTTCCATAAACAGCAGAAAGAAACTCATTCCGATTAATAGCCACGCGACATTTTCGGGGACTCTGCCGTGACAGCGGATTTTTGATTTCATAAATTCATCACGGTAAAACTCAAAGCTTTGCTTCAGCGTTTTTACGAACTGTTTTTTCGTGTCGTCATCTTTGAGAAAGGTCTGCCGTATCCATTCGGTATAAGCAAACATACAACGGCGGAGCGTTCCGTTTTCGGCTTCACGCTGAAAAACAGAAAGGTTCTCTAAATTAACGTCGCCGCTTTTCAGTTCCAACGGAAAGTATCTTGCCGTACCGCTCTCGCCGATGTTTGGAGCGAACTCCGCTGTTACAATAGCGTTGCCTTGTGGAGGACGTGACTCCATAGGAGAGGAATCGGACTTTAACCTTCCTTTGCCGATCCTGTCTCCGTAACCGCCCATGACTGCCTGAGCGGTTGCGTTCAGCTTTGCTTCTTCCTGCCTGCTGCCGGGGTGATAATCGTCAATGCAAGTCAGCACGTCCTTAAGAGAAAACGCGTGGTGCATAATGCTGTTGGCGGTGTCACGGAATGACAACGGCAAATCGGATGCGCTGAACCTTCCGAAGAACGAAAGAAACAACGCAGCCAGAGTGCTTTTTCTTATTCCTGTGTGACCGAGCAGAAAGAGAACAAACTTCGGCTCGCAGTTTGCCTGATGAAGAAACTCGTTAAGCGGCGAGAGGAAGGTAAACGCAAGTAGCGTCATTACGATTTCTTTCGGAGTGAATAAAAACTCATTTGTCATAAACCATACCGATGACAAATCGCGCTCAGACCATTTGTCCGCTTTCTCATAACGGCTCAGCTTCCCTGGCAACTTAACATCACACTCGCTGTCATTCGGAAGCAGATATTTCCATCCTCCGTCAACCTTCTTCCAGCCGGTTACGGCAAACAGAGTTTTCTTGTCCGCGTCAACCGCTGTCATCTGAATTGCGTGACGAACACTGTCCTTGACTGATGTTCCCGGTTCCAGAACACAATTCGCTCCCCAGCGTTCTATCAGCCAGTTGAAATTGGAGAGCTCCGCACCGGAAATATCAATCTCGGGCAGCGGTCTTCCGTTTGAATGTTCACATCCTAACTTCAAGCGTTTTGTTTCCACCGCTCCGTCATCAAGCGTAATCTCGCTGATGATTTTCGGAGTAAAGTTACACAGCTTACGCGAGTAAGTGCGATTTTTCTCGGTCATCTTTCTGTAAAGACAACCGTCGATTACCTCATACGGTGGTGGATACCGTAGAGATAAATCTTTTGAATAACCGGGCATTGTAAAACCCCTTTCCTGAAATATTTGGAATTTGCTCTTCCAATATATAAATGTCAAAAATTTTAAAAAGTCTGCTTTTTGATATGACAAGTCAAAATTCTTTCCAAAAAGGGGTTGTGACATACAAACGTTTGTGCTATAATATTATCGAACGGAGGTTCTAAAATGAAATTTATTGAAAAACCAAACGAGGGTTATCACCTCTACAACCGCTTTTCTGCTGACTTTACCGATGATACTGTCAGGTTGAACAACCGTGATTATCCGTTGGGAACGGTCAGCCGTATGGTAACCAATATTTCTGCCGATGATATGACGGAACTGCTGTTGCTCGGCGGCAAGGTTAAGTTCTGCTATGAAGCGATACACTTTTACGGTTACAGCCGTGAGCGATATTTCGCTCAGCAGGAATCTATTTTAGAAATGCTTGAATGTATGAAAAAGCATGAGGTATTTGGCTGTTTTGATTTTGAAGAATCCAAGAAACTGATAGATAGCGTTTATTCTTCTGACGCGCTTGATAGATATGACGAGATTTTGGAAATGGAGCCGCCGTTTTCGGATGAACAAAAATATAGAATCGAAGAGATCAAAAAATTGTTTGATTACGCTAAGGTTCTCGGCGCGGTTTACGCGTATATCGCAATAGATACAGCCAACTTTGCGACCGCTGTTCAAAACTATACCAAGATCTTAATGGAGAAAACATCACGCAAAAAGTCCGAGCTTGCGAAAACCGCGTTTGAACTTTTTAACGATGAGCTGTTTATGTATTATCTGTATCAGTCGAATCCCGCCGAGAATACAATGCGCGGATTCTCTGTTAACTCTGTTCAGACAGTTGCGCCTGTAATTGACAACAATGATGATTACAAAATATTTCGCCGGATATATTTCAGCCGGATGATGGATTTTTATGTTATGGATCTGTTTGAGGCTCTCAGTCACGGGCATTATCTCTGGCAGTGTAAAATCTGCGGAAGGTACTTCTTGATGACGAGCGCGCACAAACAGCTTTATTGTGATGATGTGAATCCCGAATACAATGTTCCCTGCAAATACATTGCCAAGCATCCTGAGATAACAAAGAAGAAAATGGAATCGCAAAAGAAAACCGCAACCCCGAATTATTTACTATGGAAGCGCAGGGACAACTTCATCAGAAAAAGAAAAAGCCGCGGCAAATACAGTGAATCTGAATTTGCCGCAGCGAAGAATTATATTAATGACTGCTATGAAAAATCACAGCTTGATTTTGAATACGCGAAGAATAAGTACGAAGACGATATGGAGATTAAAGTGATTGACCGGGAGGTGCGTAAAGCAACCGATGTATAAGCTAAACTACACGCCTATAAAGCTAAAGAATTTTAATGATTACTTTGTCCGTTATAAAGATACCAAGGATATTACTTTCATTAATGAATTCCTGCACTTTTATGAGCCTGTTTTGGAGAGAAAAATATATAAATTTTGCTGGCACTACGGAATCGCGCAAGACAGAGAAGAGGATTTAAAGCAGATATTTGTAGTGGTGCTATTGGAGGAGCTGCAAGACTATAAGTCGGAGATGCCGGTGCTTCAGCTGATAAAATACAAGGTTCTCGACGCCTGGCACGATTATGTGAGAACAAACTGCGGCAATGTTGCGGTCGATAACGCGAATAACTACAAAACGATTAGAAAGGTTGCTTTCTTATATTACCGCCAAGCAAAGGAAAAACCTTTTGATGAGTTGGTTTCGGAAATAGCAAAGGAGCTGAATATCTCTGAATCCAACGTTAGAAAATGTATTCTCGCGTCAGAGCGGTTTAAGCAGGATTTCAATTTGGATATTGATGATCAGGCAAACGAGCAGGCGTTTTACTCTCAGGTATCGCAGAAAGATTTATCTACGCTATCTCCCGAAAAATACTTTTTCAGAAATCAACAATGCTATGATTTGTGCGAGGCGCTTCAAAGCCTGAAAGCGAAGGACAGAAAGCTGATAGAGCTTGTGTTCGGTATATGTCCTTCTTGTCTTATGGACAAGGAAAGAAAGACCTTGCGTGAAGCCTCTCTTTTACTCGGTTTAACCGAAAGCGAGACTATCCCAAATGTTGTGTAAACCTCCGATATGGTGTAGAATAGAAGCACCA
>CAMVTS010000088.1 GCA_947170465.1 uncultured Clostridia bacterium | reverse complement strand
TGTCCGGGCAGGAGATGTTGAACATTGTCAGGACGTTCTTAATCACGGACTTGGTGCTGACGCAGAGCGCGAGTCTCGCCTGCATGAGCGATTCGTCCTCAACCCTGACGCGGCAGGTGTTGTAGAACTTGTGGAACAGCGTCGCGAGCTGCGCCACATAGCGCGTAATCCTGGTGGGGTCGTAGTCCTTGGCGGCGCTGATAATCTCGTTGCCGTAAATGGCGAGAGCGGAAATCAGCTCCTTTTCCTCGGGAGCCGTCAGGCGCGAAAGCTCCCCGGCGGTGCAGTCACGCGGCGTAACGCCGTCCTTTTCGAGCGCGCGGAGAATACTGCAAATACGCGCGTGGGCGTACTGGACGTAATAGACCGGATTCTGGTTGTCCTCGCTGACCGCGAGGCCGAGGTCAAAGTCCATCTGGGTGTTGGCTTCTCTGGTGTTGAACAGGAAACGCGCGCTGTCCACCGGCACTTCCTCCAGCAAATCGCGGAGCTGAATCGCCTTGCCGGTACGCTTGCTCATCTTGACAAGCTCGCCGTTGCGCATGAGCTTGACGAGCTGCATGAGAACGACGTGGAGCTTGTCGCCGTTGTATCCGATTGCGTCCATCGCGCCCTTCATGCGCATGACGTGGCCGTGATGGTCGGCGCCCCAGACGTCAATCAGGGTTTCAAAGCCGCGGTCGAATTTATTTTTGTGATAGGCGATGTCGGCGGCAAAATAGGTGGGATTGCCGTTCTGACGGATCAGTACGTCGTCCTTGAGCTCAAGGTTGTCGATATATTGCTGACTCTTGCCCTCGGCAAGCAGCTTGTTGGTGAGAACCTCCCTGTTCTTGTACCAGACAGCGCCGTCCTGCTCGTAGGTCAAGCCCTTTTCGGTCAGCAGGTCAACCACCGCCCTGACAGCGCCGCTTGTGTGCAGCTCGCTCTCAAAGAACCACTTGTCGTAGGTGATTTTGTAGGTTGCCATGTCCTCCTGCATGCGCTTGATATTGCGCGGCAGGGCGTAACCGACCAACGCCTTTTTGCGCTCGTCGGAGCTGACGGTCAGCAGGCTGTCGCCGTTTTGGGCGGCGTATTCCTGCGCGAGCTCGGTGATGTCAGCGCCCTGATAGCCGTCCTCCGGAAATTCAATATCGTCGCGGTAGAGCTGGAGATAACGCGCCTCCAGGGAGTTGGCGAATTTTTCAATCTGGTTGCCGGCGTCGTTGACGTAGAATTCACGGTACGCCTGATAGCCTGCCTTGCTCAGCACCGCCGCGAGGCAGTCGCCCAGAGCGCCGCCGCGCGCGTTGCCCATGTGCATGGGACCGGTCGGATTGGCGGAGACAAATTCCACCATGACCTTTTCGCCCTTGCCGAAGTCAGAGGAGCCGTAGCCCTCCGGATCGGCGAGAATCTCGCTGACGACCGACGCGCCGAAGGCAGGGGAGAGGAAAAAGTTGATGAAGCCGGGACCTGCGGTCTCCACGCGTTCAAAGAGCGTGCCGCCGAGGTCGAGGTTGCCGGTAATCGCCTGCGCAATCTTGAAGGGCGGCATGCGGAACGCCTTTGCGCCTGCCATTGCCGCGTTGGTCGCGAAATCGCCGTGGCCGGTGTCGGCAGGCACCTCAATGATAAAATCAGGCAGCTCCGCCTTGGGGAGCTCGCCGTTTGCCATCGCTTTGTCCATCGCGGAGGTCACAGCGCTTCTGAGCTGCGCGACCGCCTTTGCGTAAGTATCCATCTGTTCATTACCTCACTGTTCTTCAAAATGCTTTTCTTCCACCTTGACGGTGAACTTGTTCTCGCTCACCAAATCGCTGTTGAAATCCAGCGTATAGCTGACCTTCAGCGTGCCGCCCTTTTTGCCGAGGGTGCTCTCCATGGCTTTCGTGAATACACCGATGGAAAGATTGCCGGCGACGGTCTCGTAAATGCACTGGTGCCGCCGGTTGCGCTCCAGCATGAGCCGCGAGCGCTGCGGGCCGTTGCGGCTGATGGTCACCATGTTCTCGTCCACGCGAATCACGTTGTTGTAGACCTTGTGCGGATTGTCCGGGTCGTATTCCTTGTAGCCGATGAAGCAATGGTCCTTCTTCACCAGGTACTTGCCCTCGGTG
This sequence comes from uncultured Clostridia bacterium, assembly GCA_947170465.1. Taxonomy (GTDB): domain Bacteria; phylum Bacillota; class Clostridia; order Oscillospirales; family Acutalibacteraceae; genus Ruminococcoides. Next base: position 6,107 of record CAMVTS010000088.1, on the reverse strand, counting down.
ATGACCTCTATTTTATCATTTTCGCCGTCCACGCGCTGTTCGCCGATAATGGTGACGCGGTACGGGCAGAAATCCTTTTCGTCCTTTATCATCATGAATCCTCAATACTGTTCAATATCAATCTGGGTGACGGTGTGCTCCATATCCCTTCCGAGAAACAGTCCGGCGACCGCCTTGAAGCCGTCCGGCGTATCGCTGACGTAAAACTCCGGCGTCCGCGGCACGGGAGAAGGATTGAGCAAGCCCTGCTCGCTGAGCACCTTGGCGGCATAGAGCGCTGTTTCCAGTCCGGAGTCAATCAGCGTCACGCCCTCGCCCATGTAATCGGAAACCGCGTCTCTGAGCAGCGGAAAATGCGTGCAGCCCAGAATCAGGGTGTCCACGCCGCTTTCCCTGAGCGGCGCGAGGTACCGGGCGACAACCGCCTTGGTAATCTCGTCGCGGCGGTCGATAATGCCGTTTTCCACCAGCGGCACAAAAAGCGGACAGGCGTACTCAAACACCTCTACGCCGGGCATGAGCTTTTCCAGTCGCAGCTTGTAGCTGTGGCTGCCCACGGTGGCGGAGGTGCCAATCACGCCGATTTTGCGGTTCTTTGTCACGCGCACGGCGGTGTAGGCGGTCGGATTTACCACGCCGGTATAGGGCACGGGCAGGCTGTCTCTGAGCAAATCGCCGGCGACCGAGCTGACCGTGCCGCAGGCGGCGACAATCATCTTGACGTTGTGCGTGCGCAGAAACGCCGCGTCCTGAACGGCGTATTTGCGGATGGTATCGCGGCTGCGCGTACCGTAGGGCACTCTGCCGGTGTCCCCAAAATAAACGATTTTTTCAGCCGGCAGCACACGGAGAAATTCCTTGACCGCGCTCAGACCGCCGAGACCGGAATCAAAAACGCCGATAGCGTCGCTGGACGACATACATATCCCTCTTTTACATTAATATACAACCTTTATCATACCACAAAATTCGGCGGTTGTAAATAGATGAGAGTGATAAGTGGAAAGTGATAAGATAGTTGTAAGTTGTTAGTTGGATAGCGCGGTTGTTTGTAAAAGTCGGGTTTGAGTTTGTATGCTTGTTATCCTTTACACGGTAGGGGAGACCCTCGTGGTCTCCCGGCTTGCGGTTGGCGTTCGTATATGAAAGTTGGCGGTGGAGGACAGCTTCTGCCAGCTGACAGGGACAAGCCCTGTCACTACAATTTCAAGGAAACGTTTTTGAGTAATCAACTGACAACTGATAACTCCCAAAAGCACAAAATCAAAAACATGTTCATTTACAACTATCCGCATTCCCGATATAATGAATATGTATACTCCGCGCAATAAATCAGAAAAAGGTGATTTGCGATGTATGAGCCTGAATTGGATCCGGTAATTGTCGGCAAGGTGATTGCGGAAAACCGGATAAAAAAGAAAATGTCTCAGGAGGTGCTGAGCGGTCTGTCCGCCATTGGCAGAACGCATCTCAGCGCGATTGAGCGCGGCATGCGCAAGCCGACGCTCGAGACGCTCTACAAAATCAGCCAGGCGCTCGGCGTGCGCATGAGCGAGCTGGTGAACGAAATCGAAAACCGCGCGGCAGACGCGAAACGGATTTAGGGGAACGGTTAAAACGCCGTTCCTTTTTGTATATGGCGAAACTTTCCGGATAAGGCTTGCAATCCTGATAAAATAATTGTATAATGGGGAAAGACCAATCCGAAAGGAAGATTGATGTGGAATACAAACAGGCTTTTGAATTGATTGCCGGCAAGGTGGAAGAGGAGCTGACTAAGAGCGGCTATACCCGGCAGAAGGTGGCGGCTGAATCCGGCGACGAGCTGGTCGCCCTCTTTACCGGCGAGAACCTCGCCTATTCGGTAGCATATATCATCGACAAGCAGCAGATGGTGCTGCGTTCCTGTGCCATGACCGACGAGGGTCCCGACAACGAGTGGAAAACCCTTGCCACCTGGCTCTATGACGACGTGGTGTCCACCCAGAAGGACGCCGAGAGTATCGCCAACGACTTTATCGAGGGCGTTTCCGGCGCCGTCGCGATTAAGCGCGCCAAGCAGGTGCAGAAGAAAAAGAAGAAGTCCGACGACGGCAACGCCGACCCCAAGTTCCTCGCCAAGCGCTTTGTGGCGTATTTTCCGGAGCTGCGCGAGGAAATCCGCAGCGAGGAGGACTGCTACTATCCTTTCCGCGGCGCTACCTTTGCCAAGGAGCACATTGTTCCCAAAATCAGCAGTTACCTCAAATCCTCCAACAGCAAGGCGACCGAAAAGCTCGCCGGCGTGTTCAACACCCAGTACAACAACGGCGATTTTGACACGCGCTCCATCATCACCATGGTGCTGTGCAACGGTCTGGAGGACGAGGAGTTTGAGAAGCTCTGCGAGTATCTCAACGAGGAGACCGAGCGCGCCGTCAGAGCCGGCAGAAAGTTCCGCGGCAGAGAGGTCAAGCCCGAAAAGCCCAAAAAGAAGAAGTCTCCCTCCAGAGCCAGCAGCCTGCTCAACCAATAATACAGTAACAATCAGGGCGGACAGCGTTCCGCCCTTGCTTTTTATAATGAGCGCCAAAGCGCTCTATTTATGCCGCCGGGCGGCTATTCACGGCGGAGCCAATTCACGACCGAAGGTCAATTCATTCTTGAATCAAGCGTTTGATTTTGTACCAAGTAATCATGTGGCAGGAATGAATTGCTGCTGCCGCAGCATGAATTTACTTCGTAATGAATTGTGCGGGAGCACATGAATTGCAGCAAGCTGCATTTTTACCGCCCGATTCGGGAATTGATTTCCGCGCTTTTCCTGTCAAAAACCCTTGACAAGCCTTGATTTATATGATAAAATAGCTTTACCTCTAAAAGGGGCTTTATTTTTGTGCCCCGCTGAGGGAGGCTAAAAATATTCCGAATAACCGGGAGGTGCCGTTATGAGAGTGAAAATCACATTGGCCTGCACAGAGTGCAAACAGCGTAACTACAACACGATGAAAAACAAAAAGAACAGTCCCGACAGACTCGAAATGAAAAAGTACTGCCGCTTCTGCAAGAAACACACCACTCACAAGGAAACCAAATAAGGAGGTACGACATGGCTGACGCTAAAAAAGCGGACGTCAAGAAGGCAGACGCCAAAAAAGTGGACGCTAAAAAAGCGGACGCGAAAAAGGCTGCCAAAAACGCCGCGAACAAAAAGAAGCCGAATCTCTTTCAGAGAATTTGGAAGTACCTTCTCGCCTGCAAGGGTGAACTCAAGAAGATTACCTGGCCGTCCGTAGGACAGACCACCAAGAATTTCGGCATTGTTATCGCCGTAATCGTCATCATGGGTCTCTTTATCTTTGCCCTTGACTCCGGTCTGTACGCTCTGCTCGGACTCGTGATGGGTACAGGCAGCGCTGCGTAAGCAGGATTTTCTGAATCGAAAGGAAGAGGGTTCGTGCCTGATTATGAAGCAAAATGGTATGTCGTACATACCTACTCGGGCTACGAAAACAAGGTTGCCGGCGATCTGCTGACCACAGCCGAGAACCGCAATCTGCAGGATATGATTATCGACGTCAAGGTTCCCACCGAGACCGTTGTCGAAACCGTCGTCAACGCCAAGGGTGAGCCTAAGGAAAAAACCGTCGAGCACAAAATCTATCCCGGCTATGTTTTCGTCAAGATGGTCTATACAGATGAAACCTGGTATGTCGTGCGCAATATCCGCGGCTGCACCGGCTTTGTCGGACCCGGCTCCAAGCCCGTTCCCCTGACTGATGACGAGGTCTACAGAATGGGTGTGGAAAAGAGAGTTGTCAAGCTCTCCTATTCCGTTGGCGATTCCGTCAGAATTATCGACGGACCGCTCGAAGACTGCGTTGGCGTGGTTGACGAAATCGACCCCGACAACGATTACGTCCGCGTGATTGTTTCCATGTTCGGACGTGAAACGCCCGTCGAGCTTGAGCTGGCTCAGGCGGAGCTGATTGAAGATTAACGATAAACAGCCGTTTGGCTTTTTATTGGGAACAGTCGTTCCCTGTGGGAGGAAACCCTACACAGTGGCGTTCCGCAATTTACCACGAATTTTGGAGGTGCAAACACAATGGCTCAAAAGGTAGTTGGCTTAATTAAGCTGCAGATTCCTGCCGGAAAGGCTACTCCGGCACCGCCTGTTGGTCCGGCACTCGGTCAGCACGGCGTCAACATTGTTGCGTTCACAAAGGATTTCAATGAGCGTACGAAGAATGATATCGGTCTGATTATCCCTGTTGTTATCACAGTTTATGCTGACCGTTCGTTCTCTTTCATTACCAAGACTCCGCCGGCTGCGGTTCTTCTGAAGAAGGCTTGCGGCATCGAGAGCGGTTCCGGCGTACCCAATAAGACCAAGGTCGCTCAGATTACCAAGGAGCAGATTACCAAGATTGCCGAGCAGAAAATGCCCGACCTCAACGCAGGCTCCCTGGACGCTGCTGTCAGCATGATTGCCGGTACAGCGAGAAGCATGGGTATCACAGTCGTTGACTAATTAATCCGGGTGGGAGGAGATTTCCGCTTGACCACCTAAGTATGGAGGAAAACTGATGAAACACGGTAAGAAATATGTCGACGCTGCCAAGCTCGTTGACAGAACCAAATTATATGAGACAGACGAGGCTCTCGACACCGTTATCAAGACTGCGACTGCCAAGTTTGACGAAACCGTTGAGCTTCATGTAAAGCTCGGCGTCGACAGCCGTCACGCTGACCAGCAGGTCAGAGGCGCTGTTGTACTTCCCAACGGTACCGGCAGAAAGGTACGCGTTCTCGCTATCTGCAAAGGCCCCAACGAGGAGCTTGCCAGAGAAGCAGGCGCTGATTACGTCGGCGCTGAGGATATGACCCAGAAGATTCAGCAGGAAAACTGGATGGACTTCGACGTGCTGATTACCACTCCCGACTGCATGGGTCTGGTTGGCCGTCTCGGTAGAATCCTCGGTCCGCGCGGCTTGATGCCGAACCCCAAGGCGGGCACGGTTACTCCCGACATCGCGAGAGCCATCAAGGAAGCCAAGGCAGGTAAGATTGAGTACCGTCTGGACAAGACCAACATCATTCACTGCCCCATCGGCAAGGTCAGCTTCGGCACCCAGAAGCTCAATGAGAACCTCGATACCCTCATGGACGCTATCGTCAAGGCGAAGCCTGCTGCCGCTAAGGGTCAGTATATCCGTTCTGTTGCTGTCACCTCTACCATGGGTCCCAGCGTCAGACTCAACCCCACCAAGTTTGGTGCATAATTTCCGTTTAATATTGGCGTAAGCCGTATTAAAAATAAATGCTGTTCTAAAGACAGCAGGTGCGCAAGCGTAAAGGAGCATTCCGCCTGCCGAGGAAGATGCAATTATTCAAACTAATTGTGTTTTGCTGCCGTCTGAGGAACACCTCGGACGGCGTTTTTTTGAACTGCGATAAAACTTTATCGGAGGTGAAATTTTTTGCCAAGTCAGAGTGTTTTAGAGCAAAAGAAAGCAATCGTTGCAGAGCTTTCCGAAAGACTGAAAAGCTCCATCACCGGTCTTGTAGTCAGCTACAAGGGCATCAACACAGAGGACGACACCAAGCTCAGAAAAGAGCTGCGTGAGAACAATGTCAAGTACACTGTTGTCAAGAACACCCTTCTGTCCCGTGCGTGTGATGAGGCAGGTCTCGAGGACATGAAGCCCGTACTCGAGGGTACCACCGCTCTTGCAACCAGCGACAGCGAGTATGCTGCCGCGGCGAGAATCCTCTGCGGTTACGCAAAGGACCACGAGAACTTCACAGTCAAGGCCGGTTATCTTGACGGCGCGATGATTGACATGGATACCATCATTTCCCTGTCCAAGCTGCCCACCAGAGAGGTTCTGCTCGCAAACGTACTCGGCGCGTTCCAGGCGCCCATCGCCGCGTTCGCGCGCGTGATGCAGGCTGTTGTAGACGAGGGCGGTTTTGACGCCTGCCTCGAGAAGAAAGCAGCCGAAGCTGCCGAGGCTCCTGCCGAGGAAGCTCCCGCAGAGGCATAAGCCCTGCCAATCTATTAAAAAAATAACGACATAATTGGAGGTAAATACAATGGCATCCGAGAAAATCACTGCTATTAT
>CAMVTS010000087.1 GCA_947170465.1 uncultured Clostridia bacterium | reverse complement strand
AGTTTCACGCTCGTCACCTCCAAGTTATAATCGCTATAAAACTGAAATCTATACAATTATTTCAACTTGAAAAAACTGCTCTTGAAACGAAACTTTTTCAAGTATTTCTTCTTGTGAAAACATACAATTATCAGGACATACTACCCATTTATCCTCTATATCATCTATTCGATGAATAATAGCAATTACTTTCCCCGTAAATCTTTCAACAGCTCGATCAACCCCAAGAATATATGCGTCTTGCCACTCGCCATCGGGAGCCATAACTCCTTTGATATAACCGTAGTTTATCGGGTAGTATATATCCTTATGTTCCAGATGATAACTGCCGATTGGTCGATCAACAGTAACCGTTACAATATCACCTATCATATTACGCGCCTCATAAAATCATCTGTTATTATGATACCAAAAAAAAATCAACCTTGTCCACAAACCGAAGCAGAATTATCAGTCAACAGCGATTTTTTGGGGTACAAATTTGTACCCCGAAACAACATACTTATTCCAAATTCATTGCTCTGTCAGCTTTTTTTGCAGCCCTCGAAAGAATCTCATCGCCAATATTACTGACGGGATAACTGCCAAAACGAACGACAACGGCTGTGCCTCTTGGATACCGTTAAAGCCGCGTAGGTTAGACAGGAACAGCAATAACGGGATAAAGAACAATCCATTGCGCAGAATCGACAACAGAGACGCGCCGAGTTTTTTGCCGGCGCTTTGAAGCGCCATCTCCGTCACCATGCAGAACGGCAAAAACAGTTGTGCAACAGCCTGCAAAACCAGCGCACGTGTTCCGAACGCAACGACCGTGCTGTCATCGCGGAAGATTCGAATGATCTCACCTGGGAACAGAAGCAAGACCGCGGACATGATAACGATAATGATCTCAGATAAAATGACAGTAAAGCGAAATGCGGATTTGACTCTGTCGTACTTTTCCGCGCCGTAGTTGAAGCCGCAGACGGGCTGAAAGCCCTGCCCGATGCCAAGCGCAAAGGAGAACGTGAAGAAAATAACGCGCGACACGATGCTCATCGCGGCAACAGCAGCGTCGCCGTAAACCGCTGAGCAGTTATTCAGAACGACCGTACTTAGCGAGTTGAGTCCCTGCCTCAGCAGGCTGGGCAGACCCGTCGCAAAGATATCCGGCAATGTTTTGAGTGAAATCAGCTTGAAGGAGAGCTTGCACTGTGTTCGGTTGAACAGAAACATCGCAAGCAGTACAAAGAAGCTGATAACCTGTGAAATACAAGTAGACAAGCCCGCACCGGCGATATCCATCCCAAAGCCAAACATCAAAATCGGGTCGCCCGCGATATTCAGCACAGCACCGACGCCCAAACCAATCATGCCGAGCATAGCCTTGCCCTCATAGCGAAGGATATTGTTCATGGCGAAGCTGGCAGTTATGAACGGCGCGGCAATCAGGATATAAAAGATATAGGTCTCGGCATATGACGCGATAGTTTCGGTGCTGCCGAGAAGCATCACCAATGGTCTGAGCACGAACATACAACCGACGGACACAAGTGCGCCGAACACAATCGAGGAAAATATCCCCGTTGAAGCGATCTTGGAAGCCTCTTCCCTATTCTTCGCACCAAGCAATCTCGCGATGATACTCCCTGCTCCGTTTCCAAACATAAAACCTACCGCCTGCAAGATTGCCATAAAGCCGAACACTACTCCCACGGCTCCGCTCGCCGAATTGCCGAGCTGACCGACAAAAGCGGTATCTACAAGATTGTAGATGTTAGTGATCAGCATACTGATGATCGTCGGTATCGACAGGGTGATGACAAGCCTCGAAACCGGCGTTTGCGTCATTTTATCAAATTGTGAAACTCTTGCAGCTTTCATAATCCTATCCGACCACCTTGATTTCTATACCCAAAACGCCATATTTGCTCTGCTGTTCGGGCGTGTAGTATAAATCCATATCCTCAGGTTTTGCTTCGGATATATCCGCTTCGGTATAACCGCAACTCAACAATGGAAGCTCATTGTATAATTCTGAAAACGAATTATATCTATGCAATCCGACAACTTTCGCTGTCAATCTTTCTTTTGTTTCTTTTTGAGAGAACTCAATGATATCGCCGATTTGAATTTTCTGACGCTTTTCGTCATTCAACCTTAATTCAATCGTCTTTTGCCCGCTGCTTATCATCTCAAAAGGCTCCGGAAAAAGATTCATTTTGTGGTTCATATTCTCATTCCTTGCATCAATCAACTTTCATCTTTATCATAACAGAATAATTCCCGATTGTCTATGATTCGATTTAAAAGTTCGAGGTACAAATTTGTACCCCGGCTATCAAATACCTTTGGATCGATGGAACAAGGCAAAATAAAGGTGTGTATATCAACCTTGTTACAAGTCAAAGGCATCAAGGAAAGACCTGCAAAAACGGCAGAAGAAAACGCTTTTTGTTTCTCTTCTGCCGTTATTTAAGTGTTATTTTATACGCGAGGTTTCGTCGTCCTCATATGGGATATTTCCGCTGGTTGCAATGACATCCTCGGTTTGGAATTTGATAATCTCGAGCTCTGTGCGCTCATAAAATTCTTTCATTATTCGCCGCCTCCTGCCTGAGGTTCAAAGTAATCCGTTGCCTCACGGTGATAGTTGTACAGCGCCTTGACTGTGTTGACCAGCTTTGAGTTGGTCGAGGTTTGCTGCGCCTTATAACAGTAGGTCAGCGGGCTGTAGGTCACCGCGTCCTCGCCGTTTACTTTTACGGTAATTGGCTTGTCCAAATCGTATACGGCGATGTCGCGGATACGGATAACATACTCTCTGCCGCTGTGCGCAGTCTTTGTCGTGTAACCGGGACAAGTCAGCTCAATCTCCTGATTGCTCTCAAAGTACAGCGACAGGGTGGTCTGAGATTTCAGCGAGAGTGTCGCGCCGGTGAAGGTCACGCCTGCGGGCATCGTATCATGTATTATGCTGCCGTACTCCGGTATTGTCGCTTCAACTGCATAGGGCTCTTCCTCGGTTTTATCAAAGTAGTATTTCGCGTTGTCGCCGTAGACGAGCATTGCCTGAACAAGCGGAACAGCTTTTTTGTATGCTGCGCTGTCGTTTTTATGCTCGATCAGATAATCAGCGTACTGCTTGACGGAATAGGTGTAGATCACGCTCTTGTCGTCGCCGTTGAACATCTGCGCCGAGATTTCGGACTCCATATCCTTCGCTGCAACGCGGCACTTGAACATATAAATATTGCTGCTGCCTTCAACAGGTTTCGCAACGACTCTCTGCTCGCCGTCTTTTAATTTCAGGTAAACATACTGAGTCTGATATTCCGTACTGGTGTTCGGGATATTGAACAGCATATACGGATCGCTATTGCTGTTTATTAAATCGTCGGAAAGCTCCATATAGAAGTTGACCGCGATATCGCCGTCGAGGCTTATCGAGTGACCCGCGAGGTGAACGCCCATTCCGTTGTAGGGACGGAGGGTCTTATTCGCGATAGTCGAATTATCTGCGATATCGCCTTCATAGATCTCGCCGTTGTTGTCGACGAACGGTAGATCAAGTCCAACCTGACCGCTGTAGGCGTTAGAGGTAACAGACATTGTCTCCATTGTTTCGTCAGTCCACGAGAGGGTGATTTCAGCGTCGCCCTGACCGTACTGCATATCGGGTCTTTCCTCGCCTACGCCGATACCTGCCGCGGCTGCGGTGGCGGAACCATAACTGCAACCGCCGGTGGCGTTGACCTTGCCGCCGCTTATATAAATCTTTGTGTTGACATTGTAACGATCATTAATGATCGCGCCGCTGCCTATGCCCGCGCCCGCATATTTATTCTGATCGCCGTACTGCATGCGGTTGCCGCCTTTGGCTGTAACTTCGCCGCCGGTGATCGTGATGGTGCCGCCGCCGTAGTTGGCGACGCCGCCGATGCCTGCCGCGCAGCTGCCGCCGGTGGCTGTTACCTTGCCGCCTTCGATGAAGATTTGGACATTATTAACATTATAACTGCTGATGTTGCCGGAAGCGCCGATACCGGGCGCGTAGTCGCCGCCGGTAGCGTTCACGGCGCCGCCGGAGATGATGATCCCGCCTGAATAGACGCCTATACCTGCGGCGTAATTCGCTTTGCCGGTGGCGGTGACGGTACCGCCGTTGATCTCGATGGACATAGGGAAGGGGAAGTTCGATGATTTTCCGACGCCTATGCCGGCTCCGCCGGTGGCTCCGCCGCAAGCGGTGATGATGCCGCCGTTGATAACGAGCAGACCGCCGCCGCTCATGTAGTTGTAAGTGCTATAGATACCGCCGATACCCGCGTTGCCGTATTCGGGAGCGGTGACGTTAAGCGCGCCGGTGCCTTCCTTCTGCTGCCAAATGGTGAGGCAGCTTCCGTTGTCGTTGTTTACGGTGACGCCCTTGGGAATGTTGAGCACAGCGCCGTCGCAGAGTATCAGGTTGACTACGTCCTTTACGGTGACGCGTTCACTGATAGTGACCTCGCCTGCGGCATAGTACCAGCCTTCGCTCCATTCTGTGGAGCCGCTGTTTATGGGCTGCGCGATAACGGGAGGCTTATCATTGCCCTGAGCGTCTACATAAGGAATAGCGCTCGTGAATACAGCTTCGATGTTAACGTCTATGTAAGGCATTTTGAAGCTGGTCGGGCTTACCGGAACTATATCGCCCAAATCGGTGACCAGACGTATGCTTTCGAGCGCGTAGCCGTCCTCGGGCTGAATGGTCAGGGTGATGGTTTCGCCCTGTACCGCCTGATATTTGCTTGGGGTAACGGTGCCGTGATCGCTTTCCGCGACCGTGATGTTGTAAAGGTTTTCCCAAACAGCTAACATGGACTTGGAGTAGCCTGAGGTGATCTCGGTGGTTTCTCCGGGTTGTTTATGGGTTCCGTCGTCGGGGTCTTTCCACGCCTTGAACACCTTGCCCTCGGGAGCGTCAAAGGTGCAGTCGGGAAGCTCAATGCTGCTTGTTTTGCTCTTTATCGAGCTTTGATCGCCGGAGCCGCCGTTATTATCAAAGCTGAGCACATAATAGCGCGCAAGGGCTGCTTCGCCTTCGATGTTTGCGATATAGTAGTCCTCGTTGTCGCTAAAGAAGTTACGGATACCTCCATTGCCTGAAAGGTTAGAGGTGATATTGCCCGTGACGTCGTCCTCGACCTTAACGCCCAAATACTCGTCATTGGTGTCCAGATGACCTGAAACATTGATAAGCTTATCGGGGCGCAGATAGATGTTGTTGCCGTTTGCGGCGGTGTTGCCCTTTACAAAAGGTCCGCCCTGAACGTTCAGGATACCGTTGTGCAGGATCGCGCCGCCCTGTTTTCCGGCTGTGTTTTCGGTGATCCAGCCGCCGTTTAGGTTGAGGGTGGCGGTGGTGTTGTTAGTTTTGTTTTCGCCAAGGTAGATAGCGCCGCCGTGCACCTCGGCTGAGTTGTTATCGATATAACAGTTATTGCTGTTGATGTTGATTGTGCCGCTGTGGGCTGAGAGAGCGCCGCCGCTGCCGGAGCCGTTATTGCCCGCGCTGTTGTAGCTCATGGTGCCGCTCTCAAAATTCACCGTGCCGCTGTTATATACAGCGCCGCCGTCCTTTTAGGTCACGTTGCCGGTGATGGTTGTGCCGGTGATATTCAGGGTGCCGTTGTTGACGATCGCGCCGCCGTTTGCGGTGTTCTTGCCGCCGGTGATCGTGCCGTCGGCGCCAACCAAAGACAGGGTGCCGTTGTTGGTGATAACATTGCCGTCTGCGACAGCCGATTCAAGGTTGCGGTCGATGGTGTGACCGTTCAGATCGATGGTGATGATCTTGTCCGCGGGAATGATCAGCGCGGTATCATCTGCGAGCGCCGTGCAGTCGTGCGCCAGCGTGATCGTTGTCGCCGTGCCGTCGGCAGCCGCATTGATGTCAGCCTGCAAAGTCTTCCAGTAGGATACCGGCTTGGTTTCGGTGTAGGTCTCGCCGTCGAGCGTAACGCTTGCGGTGTACTGCGTGCCCATATCGGTCTCGGCAGCTTCGATATCGGTATCGGTCAATTCATAGCCGTTTGCGAGCTGACAGGTGCCGTTGCAGTCAAAGGCAGCCGTTGCGCTGCTGTAGTCAGCCGCCCATGTCCATGTGGGATCTTGGTGCCTGTCGGTGGGGATGAAGCTCCATTTAGTTTCACACTGTGATATTTCGAGCAGCGTGCCGCCGTGAGGACCGTGGAAAACGATCTCGGCTTTTTTGTCAAATGAATTAGGACGCTGATCGCCATACACATATGTGAAACTATGCGCTGACGAAGTGAAGCTCTCCAGTTCGGTACAGCGTTCAAAAGCTCCGGAATAGATACTTTCAAGACCATTGCCGACGGTCACCGATTTAAGCTCCGTGCAATTCTTAAACGCCTTGACGCCAATGATCTTGAGCTCGTCACCGGCGGTCACGCTTGTGATCGTGGTATTGTCCCAGAAGGCGATTCTGTCAATTTCCGTAACGGTGTTGCCCCTTAAAGCTTCATCGGGGTAATTATCGGGTACGGTATCGGGGATAACGATATCAGCGTCCTGTCCGTTGTATTCGCTGAGGATACAGCTTGTTCCGTCGGAATCGGAATCTAAAGTGTAGCGGAAGTACGGAACTACTACGCTTTCGGGAGCTACAGCGACATAATCGTCGCCGTCCTTGACAAAGCAGCCGTCGCATTTATTGCAGGTGTAGTATTCGGTATTGCCGTCGGTGTACTCTCCTGTTGCCGGGTCGTAGGTGGGGTTGGTCGCCGCTTTAAGGGTCATATCGGCGTCGGTGTGCTCGTGAGCAAGCACCACCCTTTTGCCTGCCATAGCGGCGACTTCGTCACGTGTGACGGTGCCTGTGTAGGTGTTGATGCCGTCGAAAAGCGTTTCGCCAGGAACGACGGTCATAGTATAATCATCGTACAAAAACTCATACTGTCCGACGGTAATGCTGTCGTTTTGGCTGTTGCAGCCGATAGTAATGTTCGCGACCTTTGCCTTGTCGGTAACTACGGTAGTGCCGCCCATGAAGTAGGTGTCACCGCACACAAAGACAGAGTTGACATAAAGGCTGCCGTTAAACATAGACAAGCTGCCTTCAGTATCAGTGATTTCAATGAAGTTGGCTTTAAGGCTGCCGCCGGCAACGCCTACCGAACCTGCCGTAAGTGAATTGTCAACTTCCATCGCGCCGCTATTCACTACCAGCACTGCGGATTTGACCTCCATGGTTTTCGCGTAACCGCGCCACAGAATGTAGTTTGCTTCGATCATGTTGGCTTTTAATGAGCCGCCGTAGGATATCATGCTGACGTCGCTGTCAATATTACCGGCTTCCAGCCTGCCGCTCTGTTCGTTTTGACCGAAGATATAGAGCTTTGGTTTGTCATCTTCGCTCTGCGACTCTTCTTCGCTGACGCTTTTGATATCGCGTATGCCCTCAAGCTTCGCATCGTTGGCAAGGATGATGTTCGTATCGCCCGCCAAGGTCATATCCTCTCCGCCAAAATTGACATCTCCGTTGACGACGTACCAGGTGGTTTCTCCCGGTTCGCCGAAGAAGGCTTCGTTGCCTGTGACGATATTCGCCTCGACATAAGCGCTCTCGCCGTCTTTATCGATGTATTCTACCCACATCGTCGCACCGGTGCGCCTGTCGGTGTAGGTGTAGCCGTCGGTGATGGTGACGCTTACGTCGTAGTATACCATATCGCCGTCCTGAGTAGTGACTGAATCCGCGGAAATGTCATCCGTATACGGGCAGCCGTTACACTTAAAGTGAGCGGTCGCGCCCGAGTAGTCACGCGCCCACTCCCATGTCGGGTCGGGATGCCTGTCGGTCGGGATAAAGTCACAGTTGAAGTCCTTGGCTATAGCGTAAAGCGTGCTGCCGTGAGGACCGAAGAAGTCGACCGTGGTATTCGTATCGAAGGAGTATTCGTTGATTGCCGGCTGTTCGGGATTTTCGGGGTCTTCGGGTATCTCGATATGCGAATAAGTTATATTTTCCGTTGAGGTCGAGGTAAAGCGCTCCAGAGCCGCGCAGCCCTTGAAGGCGTCCGTGCCGATATGGCTTAGGCTGCTGCCGACCGTTACGGTCTTGAGCGAGGTGCAGCCCTCGAACGCGCTTTCGTAAATGCCGCGACAGCCGTCGCCCGTGGTAATGCTCTCGATCGTGGTGTTGTTCTTGAACGCGTTGCTGTCAATTCCCGTAACGGTGTTGCCCCTTTGAGCCTCGTCGGGGTAATTATCGGGAACAGTATCGGGTATCACGATATCGGCGTCTTGACCGTTATATCCGACGACCTCACAGAGTGTATTTCCGTCAACGACTACAGTTCTGAAACTGAAATACGGAATGGTAACCTCTTCCAGTGTCTTGCGTACAAAGCTGCCGTT
>CAMVTS010000086.1 GCA_947170465.1 uncultured Clostridia bacterium | reverse complement strand
TACTCGAGGCCGTCGCTGTTCTTAACGCCGTTTACGCCGTACTTGACGGAATCGAGAGCCTTCTCATTGAGAGTAGCGGTGTAGGTAACAACGACCTTGGAGTAGCCGTAGAACTCGTCCTGAGCAAGATAATCGCTCTTGAACTCTACCTTGAAGCTGTTGGTGCCTTCGGTAATATCGTAGTTAGCAGCATCAACAACCTTGCCCTTGTTGTCGGAAGCCAGCGCAACCTTAACGGTGGACTTGTCAAAGGTCAAAGCCTCGTCATAGCTATCGGTTACGTTGTAAACAGCGAGCTTTTCGTTCAGAGAACCGGTGACAGTGGACGTCAGCTTGAAGTCAACGGGCTTGCCAACCGCTCTGGTAACATACTCAACTTCACTGTTGTTTTCAACAATCTTCTTGTCAACGGTGGGCTTTACGTCAATCTTGGATGCGAAGTCGATGGTCTCAGCATAAACACCGTCAGCAGGAGCCCACGCGCCGTTTTCGAAGTAAGGCAGCGGGATGACACGGTTGACCGCAGTGGTAACCTCAGCGGGCTTTTCGGTGCACTTTACGAAGTATACACCGGGAGTAAGACCGGTAACAGCCTTAACAGCAGCGGTCTTGGAATCGTCTACCGTGTAGGTAGCAACTGCGTCCTTCGTTGCAGTCCAGCCGTCAGCGTTGCAGGCGGCGAGAACAGCCTGAGCGTCGCCATTCTTGAGAGCAGCGAGAACAGCAGCGTCTGCGGAGCTGTAGCCGTCAGCGGCGTAAGCACCGGTCTCGATGTTGGTGTCGGCAACCTTGTAGATGTCGAACGCAAAGCCCTCTTTGGAGCTGGTGACATTCATGGTGTAGGTTTCGGGTGTAGCTGCGGATACCGCAAAGGGAATCATTGCCGCGAGCATGAGAGCCGCGATAACGATCGCGAGTACGCGTTTGGTTGTTTTCATGATTTTGTCTCCTTCTTTTTATTATTTACGCGCTCTGGAACGAGACGCTTTCTTACCAGATGTTCTGACATAGTACACATAGCCCGCGAACGCAAGACCTGCGAGCGCGATGATGATGGAACCAATCAGCTTGAACATGAACATGCCTTCGCCGCCGGAAGCAGGAGGCGTAATCTTACCGTTGAGGTACTCAAAGGTAACGTCATACGTGTCGCCTGACTCGGGAAGCCGGAAGAACTCAATGTGAGAGTTGAGGTTGTACTTCTGGGTGTTCTGGTCGGAGTTGGGAACAACCTCGGCTACACAGTACCACTGGCGCTCGGGATTAGCAAGCGGCTGGTCGTCAGAGATGTAGAGGCTGAGGTTTTCAAACTTAACCTTGCCCTCGCCGTCGGTGTACAGGGTATCGCCAACCTGCGTGCCGGTTGCGAGAACCTCTTCTCTGGAGAGCTGGTCGTTGCCGACCTTGAAGAGTGCAAAGCCGATGTGCTCAATCGCGTTGCCGGACTGGTCAGTCTTGATGACGGTTGCGGAGCCCTTCTTGACGGTATTCTTGAATACCGGTACGGTGACGTCCGCGCTGTCCTTGGTGTACTTCACGCTCTTGTCGAGGGTGATGCTGCCGCCGTTTTCTGTCTTGGTGACAGTGACAGTTGCGGTGAACTTGCTCTCATCGTAGATGATGTCGGGGTTGTTGCCCTTGACTTCCTCGATGGTGTAGGTCAGGGTAGCCTTGCCGCCCTTGAAGTCAGCGTCGTGGAGGACAATGTTCTTGCCTTCGGTGACCTTGGCAGCGTCCTTGCTGTACTCAACGGTCAGCTTGGAGAAGGTGACCTTGCCCTGCGCGTCGTTGTCCTTGCTCTCGTCGAGTGCGGTGCCCTTTGCGGTGAAGCTGAAGTCGCCTGCGCTCAGCTTAGCGCCGTTGAGGTTGGTGTCCTTCTGCGCTTCAAGCGTGAAGTCAACCTTGCCGGGAGCCTGGCGGAGGTTCTTGAACTCGACAGTCTTTTCCTCGCCGGAAGCAACCGCGATATCTACGGAAGTCTTTTCGGGAGTGAGACCGTCGTAAGTACCCTGCTCGGTGAAGCGAACGGTGGTGCCTACGGGGAGAGAATCGGTGAGGTAGCTTTCGCCTGCCTTGAGCTTAATCTCGTAGCTTGCGTCGCCGTCCTTCTTATAGTTCGTCCAGTTCTGACCGTCGGTAGAGGTCTGGGCGAGGAAGGTGAATACCTGGTTGTTGTTGGGAGTGAACTCCTGACCGTCGAGGTCGATGCACTTCTTGACGATGCCGACCTTGCCGTTCTCGTAGTCGTTGGTGAAGGTGACGCCGGTCACACCGGTCTCGTACTTGGGACCTTCTACCTCCAGACCGTCAGCGCCCTGCTTCACGGTGAAGGTGACGTTGAAGGTGGTGGTATCGTAGATGATGTGCGCGTCGTTCTTGTTGATGTCAGCGTCGTTGGCGTTCTTGGCAAGCTCCTTCACAGTGAAGGTAAAGTCAGTGCCTTCGCCGTAGTTGCCCTCAGCCGGGAAGGAGATGGTCTTGGCGTTCTTGGAAACGGTGCCCGCCTTGATTTCCGCGCCGGTAAGGGTAACGGTGTCGCTGTAGCTGAAGCCGGTGAAATCGCCGGTGTACTGAATGTCAAACTTGTAGGTGTTCGCGTCGGAGACGTCGAGACCTGCTTTCTTAGCGAGGTCGGTAAATGCCTTCGCTACGGGGATAATCGCCTTGCCCTGTGCCTGGAGGGTGTTGGTAACGGTAATCTTGTTGTCGGAATCAGTAGCGTCCGCAATCTTGACAGTTACCTTGCCGTCAGCCGGAGAGATTGCCTTGGCGTAGCCCTTGCAGTCGTTCTCGGTGACAAGCACCTCGGTGCCCTGCGGCAGGTCTGCGATGGTGATGACTCTGCCATGCTTGAGCTCAACCTGCGCGGTGGTGCCGTTTTCGCCCTTGACGAGTCTCATCTGCTGGGTAACGGTGTTGCCGCCCTCGGTGTAGGTGTAATAGAACGGAATGCCGTCAATAAAGTTGACCTGTCCCTGATACTTGACCGCAACGGTAGCGGTAAAGGTCTGGGCAGCCGCCGCAGTATCGACAGCCGGGTCAATGTCAACCGCTCTGCCGTTGTCGTCAATCTTCTTGACAACCTTGGTAATCTGGACTGCACCCGTCTTCGCGTTCTGGAAGGTGGGCGCGCCGTTGATGGCGGTATCGCCCTCAAAGTAGCTGGTTACGGGTGTGCCGAGCACGACCTTCTGGTTCTCGTCAACCGTCTTGGTGATGGTGACGACAGCCGTGTAGATGTGACCGTCAAAGATGGTGTCCTTGTTGGCGGTGCTGTTGTCAACAAGCTCGCTGAAGGTGTAGGTCTTGGTCGCAACATTGTCGACGAAGTCGGAGGGCTTGAGGTAAACCACACCGGCGGTGTTGGTCTCGGTACCCTCGGTATATACATACTGAATGTTCGCGAAGGTCACCTTGCCGTCCGCGTCATTCTTGGCGGTGTTGTTGTCGGCAGTGTAGCCGTCACCGGTAATCTGGAAGCCGAACTGCTCCGCCTCGGGCTTGCCGGAGGTTACGCCGTCGAGCGTCTTGTAGGCGACGATGGTGTTGTTGACAGGAGCCGCCTCGGGACGGACGTTCTTGACAACGGTTGCCGCGGTGGTATTTTCCGCAACCGTCGCGCTCTGGGTGGGATAGCTGACAGTGAAGCCCTTGCTGTCGGGTTCGTTGATGGAAATCACGGTGCCGACGGGCAGGTTAGTGAAGTTTTCCTTATACTGGTTGTTCGGGCCAAGGTGAGCTGTATAAGAATCGCCGTAGGTCTTGGCACCGGTGTAGCCGTCAGGATAGGTGAAGGTAACGGTAACATCGAAGGTCAGACCGGAAGCGAAATCAACCTCGCTGCCGTTGACAATCTGCTTCACCTGCTTCTCGACAGAAGCGGAGGAAAGCTTCCACTTGTTGGTAAAGGTGGGAGCGCCGTTGACAGCGGTACCGTTCGCGTCGGTGTAGCCTTCACTCAGTGAGAAGGAGCCGTCGTCCTTCTTGGTGATGGTGACGTTGTAACGATACTCTTTGGTGTCGTACTGGATGTTTTTGTTGTTACCGGGCTTCTCCTTGATGGTGAAGGTCTTGGTAACGGAATCGTTTTCAAATTCGCTGTTCTTGATGACAACCACGTTGCCTGCGGAGGATTTCTGGTCATCAATGAGGAACTTAATGGTATCGAAGGTGACCTTATTGACGCCTGTGGTAGAACCGGCGGTGCCATTGGTAACCTCCTGAGAAACGCCGTTGCCCTCAAGGGTGAAGGTATAAGCGCCTGCCGTCAGGGCTGCGCCTTCCAGCGTCTTGGTCGCTTCGGGAGTCACCTTGAGCTCCTGATTGTAGACAGTCAGCGCGTTGGACTCGCTTTCGTCCGCAACCACCGCTCTGTCGGGATTGCTGTAGTAGAGGTTGTAATTCTTGGAATCCTTCTCCTCTACATCTGCCCAAGTACCAAAGGGCAGATCCTTGAAGTAAGCGGTCTGTCCGCTGGAGAGGGTGATCTCGCCGTTTGCGTTGACAGTGCCGAGCTTGGTGCCGGCAGCGTCAAAGTAATCGAGCTGCTTGACAGTCGGCTCGTTGTCGCTCGGATAAGCGAACTTGACGGTGAGGGTGAACTGCTCGTTGGGAGTCGTGTTGTTGCCGGCGGTATCCTTTACCTGCTTGGTAACGGAAAGACCTGCGCGCTTGTAATCGTTGGTGAAGGTCGCGCTGGTCAGTGCAGCCGGAAGCGCAATCTCCTGACCGTTCTTGTCATAGAGCTTGTAAACCGGATCGGAAACGGTAACGACGTTGTTGATCTCCTGTACGGAAACAGTGGCGATAACATAGTTGGTATCGTAGATAATGTTTTCGTCGTTGGTATCTACCGCAACCTCGGTAATCTTGTAGCTGAACTGCTTGGCAGTGGAATAGTCATCTGCCGCGCTGTAGTTGATGGCGTCAAAGTTAGCCGTGGTATTGCCGCTTTCAAGCGTTACATACTTCGGCTCCATGGAACCGCCGACCTGCTCAAGCTTGAATTTGTAGGTGCCGCTGCTCTGAACGCCGGCATTGATGGCAGTCTCGGTGAAGCTCTTGGAAACGCCGAGCGTCAGGCTGCTGTCGCTCTTGCGGGTGTTTTTGATGGTAATCGTAGAAGGAATCGCACTGACAGTTGCCTGGTTAGCGGTGTTTGTGCCGACAGTGTAGGTAGTGACAAAGCCGGACTTCTGGGTTTCGGTAACCTTGACAATCGTGCCGATGGGCAGTCCCTTGATGGTGATGGAATCGCCGTGCTTGAAGCCTGTCCATGCGTAGGTGCCCTTACTGGTGCTGCCGGAAACCGGCGTCAGCTGACCCTGACCGCCCTTGCTGTCTGTATAGTAGAAGGGAAGGCTGGTGAAGGTTACGCCGCCGTTGTAGCTGGCTTCGATGGTCGCGCTGAAGGTCTCGGCAGCGCCGGTATCCTCTTCGCCGTTATCCTTGAACACCTTCTTGATGATGGTCACCTGGCCGTCGAGGATTTCGTTATTAAAGGAAACGGAGGAAGACTTGACCTCAGGAGAACTGCTGTCAGCCAGTTTTGCCACCAGACGGTTGTTCGTCTGGTCGTAGGAAACCTCTACATTGACATCATAGATCTTTTCATCATACTTGATGGTGTTTTGCTTATTGGTAACAGTTTCAAGCAGATTGAAGGTATAAGTGAGCTTGTTGCCGTTGTTTTTAAGCGTGTCTGCGCTTACATAGAAATAGTTCTTCTTACCGGTCGCTTCGCTGCTGTTCGCGGTGAAATACAGCGAACCGAGGTTGACAGCGCCGGTACCGCTGTTCTGCGCGGTAAGAACCGCTTCTTTGGAATCAGCTTTCTGCAGTTCAAAGGAGAACTTGTTATCAGTGAGGTTCGCCTTGCTTGCCAGATCGCCGCTGAGGGTTTTCTGCGCGTTGACAGGCAGAGATGTGCCGGAAGGCGCCGTCATCTGGTTGCCGACTTTAATCGTCAGACCGTTGTCGGTGACCTTGGTACCGTTGTTGGTATAGGTCGGATCAATAAATTTTGCTGCCTGCTCGCTGCTCAGACTCTCGTTTACCGTCACCTTTGCGCCAACAGGCACGTTAGGAATGATGATGGTTCTGCCGTGCTTGAGCTCAACGTTGCCGTTGGTGGTTTCAGTAGCGTCTTGCTCAATTTCTTTAGAGCTATAGGGAGTCGTCGGAACCGTCACAGCACCATCCTCTACAAAGTAGCTGAACGCATTGCTGGTCTGACCGTTGCCGAGGTCGATGGTGACGTTGGCGGTAAAGGTCTGATTGTCCGTCAGAGCGTTTCCGAGCCAGTCCTTCGCCTCTTTGGTGATGGCGACGTTTTGCAGCACGGGCGTGTTGACGTAATCCGCCTGCAGCTCGGCGAAATCATAGGTATCGCCGGAAGCGTTAATCAGCTTGACATTCTGTGTGCTGACGTCCGCTGAGCTGTTGCCGCTGCCGCTGTCCTTCTGGGTGGGCGTAGCGGTGGAATTGTCAAAATATTTATAGGTTGTGGTGTACTTGAGGTCGGAATTGTTCGCCTTCTGCGTCACCTTGACATCGCTGCCCGTGGTGAAGGTGCCGGGGAATTCCTGCTTGCCGCCGCTAGCCAGCGTGAAGTCCTTGGAAGTGGTGCCGTTGGTCGCGGTGAAGTCAAAGGAAGTCGCTGCCGCAACCTTGTCCTTGAGACCGGGGTTGACCGCTGCTGTGTCAATCTTCTCGGTGACAATCACGTTGTTGCCGAGAGGAACCATGGTGAACTCCATCTGGCAGTTACTCTCGAGCAGACCGCGCTCCATGTAGAACACGCTCATGGTGTAGGTGTGGTCGGGGTTGAAGTCAAAGTTTTTGACAGCCGGGTTGTCGCTGCCGTAAACCGCGTCGACCGTTGATTTCTTGCTGACGAAGTCAACCGTACCGGTGCTCATCTTGTGGTCGCCGCCCATGTCGAGCACGAGCTGCGAGGGATGATTCGGATCGTCCTCGTCGGTGATGTACATCCAGAGGTCGTCGTCGCCGGAGAATTTGAAGGTAACGCTTTGCTGGTTCTTGGGAACACGGAACTTCGCGTCAATGCGGATACCAAAGCCGTAGTCGAGCTTTTCGGTGTTGTAATTGATCGTCTTGATACCTGCGTCATTAGGGGCAGAGAAAGTAGTGAGGATACGCTTACCATCATCATTTCCGTTACCATTGACAATAACGCCGCCGCCCTTAAGCTGATCGTATGTGCCGTCTACTGTCTGGTTCCAGTTCTGACCGCTGTACGAATGACCGTCTGTGCCGTTCAAAAGCACAAAGCTGGTTGCGCCTGCCGGAATCTGCGCTCTGAACCGACGGTTATTGTTGTTTTTGGAAACATATTCCATCTGCTCAAACGTGCCCCATGATTTATTGTTCCAATAAATCAAGAGGTTGTCCCAGCCGACGTTGTCGGTCTCAACATTATCTGCATTGACCTCGGCGTATAAATAGCCGCGCTGTTCTTCCGTCTTTTCAGTACCGGTACTGTTGAACGGGAAGATGCCGTAGCCGGATTGCGTATCGTACATAAAGTAACGCAGACCGTCCTTGACCGCGTTGGCGGAACCGCCGGCGTAATTCACCTGCGTCGGGGTGTTGCCGTTCCATGAGAAGTTGACGTTATCCGTACCGCCTGTGGAATCAAATGAATACTTGGTATAACCGTTCTCATTTGTCACGCGGAACGGGAACGCCGCGTCGATAACCTCGGCGTAGCCGTTGAGCTGAGCCGCGTCAAAATACGGCGCGGGCAGTGTGCTGGTCGCCATCAGCTTGCCGGCATTAGCGCCGGTACCAAGCGTAGGCTGCATTAAGCCCTGAACGCTCTTGTGGTCGCCGCCGATGGTGTTGGAGTTGTTTGCCTGCTGGTCGAAGCGTACCAAGCCGTTGGTTGCCGTTTCAATCGGACCGTTGTGGTTGCTTGTTTGGTACGGAAGCGCGTCATCACCGGTCTTTCCGGGGATTTTACGAGGCAGCATATTGCCGAAATAGAGCGGCGTGCTCCATGCGCTGTTGGCGTCGGCAATGCTGCTGATTTGCCGGTTAAACTGGTAGAACGGGAACCAGTTGTCCTGGGAGCCGTTGAAGCCGGTACCAGCCTGAATGTTGTTGCGCCAGCCGTTGGAGAGTTCGCTGTCGGAATAATAGTCAAAGTAGGTCGCGTTTGCCCAGAAAATGCCGTCATTATTGGAATGCGGCAGTCTGGCAGCGCCTACAACACTTTCTTCCTCAGTGCTCGCCGCGTTGGCGACAACTGTACTGACAAGCGGCGCGGCACTCGTGCCGACGATTGCCAGTGACAGAAGTGTGGCTGTAATCTTGCGTTTGAGATTAGAGCCGGTTTGTTTACTGTGCTGCAAAAAAATTCCTCCTTCTTTCATGTTTGAACTTTTGTTGCTGCATACTATCGGAAAACAGCGAAAATCCACAAAAATTTATCAACTTTCGCCTACTACCCGATATATACTCATGATTATTATACACCAAAAAAGCTCGTTTTAATTCTATATTAGAATTATTTCAAAGAAATTTCATCAAAAT
>CAMVTS010000085.1 GCA_947170465.1 uncultured Clostridia bacterium | reverse complement strand
ACAAATAGCTCATTCAACCATTGAGGATTTCAAATCACTGAAAAGTGAAGCAACCGCAGATGAGGTAACTGACGAAATGCCTTCCGAGGAAAACACCACCAATCAGAATTCACAAAAGAACAGTAGTTTTGTTAGCCATATTGGTGATGAAACAGAGCTTACAGAAGAATACAACGCTCAAACCGTCAAGCCGAATTTCACACGCCTATATATGGATAGCGTTATATATAACGAGGCTCTGAAACAACACCAGGCAGAACTGCTTATCAATGAACAGGCATACCAAAAACCATCGCTTAATTTGAGCAGCTATGGTATTGACAACGGCGTCTATGGATATGTTTCAGCTCCGTCCATCGGCATGGAGCTTCCTATCTATCTCGGCGGCAACGATGACAACATGGCTCTCGGCGCGGCGCACATGACCTACACCTCGCTCCCAATTGGCGGCGAAAGTACCAATTGTGTGCTGTCAGGACATTCGGGATATATCGGCAGAATCTTCTTCGATTACTTACCCAACCTAAATATCGGCGATGAAATCGTTGTAGAAAACTACTGGAACACTCTCACCTATCAGGTGACCCGGAAACAAATTAACAAAAGCTATGAATCGGCGGACTGCTTTATTACCGACGGCAAGGATTTGCTTACGCTGATTACTTGCATATCAGACGGACACGGCGGCTTTGACCGGTTCTACGTTATAGCGGAAAGGAGCTAAACATGAAATACTATTACCGTACACGCGACAGACCTAACTACGATTCTAATCCACCATTCCAGAAGAAAGGAGAGAACAATTGATTAACACTATCAAAAAGGTGATTGCCGTTCTGCTTGTATTCACCGTCATTGTCCTTGCGGCGTGTTCTGTTGACTTATCCCCGGTCAAGGCAGCTGAAATCGGCGGCAACGTTGAGCTTGACGGTTACGGAGAATACATCTCCAATGATGAGCTTGGAAAATTGGTGTCCTACGGTGGATATATCTCCAAAAAGGAGTATGCTGAGCAGCTTGCCGATGATTCAGTCGGCGCAAGCTACAATCCAAGCTTTGCCGGATGTTACGATACCAACGGATATCAAATCACCGTCCGGCGAGCAATGGCAGGTCAATATGTAGGAGAATCAGCGTTAATGATTTATGTGAACGGTTCGAGAGCATATTGCATTCAGCCCGGTGCGGCGCTGAATACCGGCTCATCTCTGACGCAAACAACCTCAAGCGGCGTGTGGGCAAGCCTGTCGGCAAACCAAAAAGAAGCGGTCAACGTCGCACTGTGTTACGGCAGAGAAGGAAACTTTTCAAATATAAAGGGAAGCTCAAGCATCAATTCAGACCAATGCTACATTGCAACGCAGCTCATCACTTGGGAGATAATCAAGGGCGAGAGAAATCCAACCGCGCCCTACTCGCTGAAGGGTAACGGCTATCTTTCCATGTATTGCACAGACGGTCATAACGGTAACATAGCCAACGCATATCATAAAATAGAAAGCGCAATGTCGTCGGCAAAAGCAATACCCTCTTTTGCAGGTAAATCATCTTCCGACGCACCGCTTTATACGCTGAACGCAACCTACAATAACATCAAAAAAACATGGAGCTATACGCCGCTGACGCTGACAGATAGCAACAGCGTATTATCCCAATTTGCCGGCTTCAACAATAAGACGCTTGACGTCGGCAACGCAACAGTAACAGTGAAGGTGAGCGGAAACAAAATAACGCTGACGCCAACGGCAGGGAAACTAAACGCTACGTCGAAAGAAGTTACTCTTCAATCATCGAAAAGCGGTGTTCCGAAATCCGGCGAGACAAAGCTGATTGCATACGCTTCATCTTATCAGGATGTTGTGTCCGGCGGTTCGGTTTCAGCACCAACGGCATATTTTAATGTTAGAGTCACCGTTAATCAAAACGCCAAGCTGGATTATGATTTTCATGTCCGAAAGGTTATCGGTACACAGAATGAGTATGACAACTGTGATGAGGACGTTATTGACGGTGTTGTCTCGTCCGCCGAGAATCTCAAAGGCTGGTATTTTCGGGTAGATGTTTCTAATACTTCTACGTTTTACCGCTATTACAACGTAACATCATTCATTCTTGGCCCGACGGATGAAGCAGGCTTGACACAGACTGTTGGAGACTATATTATTGAGCATTTCAATTACAGTAATGTCGGCAGCCTTGTTCCAACTGATTATTATGAAGTAACGGAGCTCGGAAGAAAAGTCGGTTCATCTTATGTTATGCCTGACTTCTATACGCCGGATAGAGTGACCCATTCTTTCTTATTCAGCCCCGGTTCCACTACACAAAATAAGCCGGTTATATCTGAATGCTATTACACCAATATTTTCAGTATTCCGCTTGAAATCATCAAAACCACGGATGACGGAAGCTCCCCTGAAAACTACTATTTTAGCATCACGAATCAAGAAACTGGCAAAACATACACCGCCCATGTAAACAGAAACGGAACATTTTGCCCCCGAAACCAGATACGAGCATCCGACGGACGAACCTACCTGACGCTTCCCGAGGGTAAATACACGCTGACCGAGCTTGGCTTGAAGCAAAGCGGCGGCGGATACGCTGTTCCCGAAAGGTTTGTAGAACCGCAGCCAATTGAGTTTGAATTTACGCCGGACGCTTACAAACAAGCCTTGGAGAGTGGTTATCAGGCCGTTACCATCAGGGTAGATAACAAATGCGAGGGAAAAATCAGGATCAGAAAAACTGAAGAAGGCGGCGAACAGCCTGTTGCCGGAGCCGTGTACGGACTGTTTTCTGACGAGGATTGCTTAAATCTCATCTACACTTTTCCTGCAACAGACGGTAACGGAGAAACGGAAACCGCTGACAAATACCCCTGTGGAGAGCAATTCTATGTTAAGGAGATTAAAGCACCTGCTTCTTATGAGCTGTCCGATACGATCTATCCTGTTACGATTGAGGCAAAAGAAGATGGCGAGATTGCTTATGTGTTAGCCGTCACCGACAAGAAGCTGCCCACAAGGATTCAGGTTATCAAGGTAGACGAAAAGAGCAATCCCCTCGCAGGAGTTCAGCTTCAAATTCTCGACAGTTCGGGTAATATCATCATACCGACATGGACGACTGACGGCAAACCATACGAAATAACCGGTAAGCTCGAAGTCGGAAAGACATATAAGCTGCATGAGGTAAAAGCCTTGAAGGAATATAATCTCAGCAAGGATGTGTCCTTTACTGTCAAGGATACAACAGATGTTCAGACGGTCAGGATGATTAACCGCAAGAAAACCGGACAGGTTGTAATACAAAAGCTCGACGGTGATGGCAAGGCTCTTGTCGGAGCGCAGTGGAAAATCTATGATTCGAGTGACAATGCAGTCGGATTCTACCGTATTTCCGAGGGGCTGTACACCTACACCTCGAACGGCTCCTATTTTACGCTGTCCTCCAATACGCCGTCACTGACCGCTATGAACTTACCCTTGGGAGAGTATTACCTCATTGAAGAAACTGCTCCAAACGGCAAAATGACATACGGCAGAAAGATTCCTTTCACCATTGCTCCCGACAGTACAGAAACACTAAACCGTACCATTACCGTCAAGGACAACAACATCATTATTCCCAACACCGGCTCCAACGGCAGAGCTTTATGCTATGCTGTGGGGCTTTTTTCATTTATCGCCGCGTTAGCAGCGTTCGCATACTACAAAAAAAGAAAAACTATCAATCACGCACCCGATAAGGGTGCTTTTTCAATTTAAGGAGGATTTTTCAAATGAAAAAGTATTTTATCAAATACCAAGCTCATCGTTCCCCAGACCGGCGGCTACGTCATGTATCTCTACATTGCCGGTGCTGCTTCTGTTGTTCTCGGCGGCGTAATGCTTGTTCTCATCAAGAGAAGCAAGAAAAATAAATAATCACTTATGAATGAAGGGGCGGCTGCGGTCGCCCCAAGGGTGACGAAACATGAAAAAACGAAAACCTCTTTTTATGATTCTGACCGCTGTGCTGATTCTGTTCGGAGCGGTTTGTTTTCTCTATCCGGCTGTCAGCAACATTGTCAATGAACAGTTTAATGAGAGCAGGATTGACGAGTATACCGATAATGTGGACGCAATTTCACAGAATGAAGTCAACCGTTATTTTTCTGTTGCAGAAAAATACAACACAGCATTAGCCGAGGACGTCAGCGACGGAAACAGCGACATTTCGGTGCTTTCCGATTACGAAAACATCTTAAATCTCGATGACGGCGTTATGGGATATGTAGAAATCCCTTCTATTGCTGTCCGTCTCCCGATTTATCACGGTGAGAGCGAGGATATATTAGAAAAGGGTGCCGCTCATTTGGAGCATACATCATTCCCAATCGGAGGCGAGAATACACATGCTTGTATTTCGGCACACTGCGGTTATCCGACACAAAAATTCTTTGATGACATCGACGAGTTAAAAAACGGCGATGAAATTACAATCAATGTTCTGAACAGAACGCTGAAATATGCCGTAACCGGCACTGACGTAGTTGAGCCGGACGATTCGAGCAAGTTGGAGATTGTCAAAGGAAAGGACATGCTGACGCTTGTTACCTGCACGCCTTACGGCATCAACAGCCATCGCCTGTTGGTTCACGCGGAACGCATTCCGTTTGAACCTGCTACAGCAGACTCGCCCGCGACCATTTCACAGATTACGCAGACTGATAATCGAAATTATCAGGTGCAGATCGTATTCGCGGGACTTGCCGTTATTGCCGTTGTTGTCGTGAAAATTCACTTTTGGCGCAGAAAAAGAAAGAGGCTTCGAAACACAATGGAGGTAACAGAATGACAGAATGGGATCGCCTGCGCAGACAGGCACAGAGAATGAAAGAAAACTATCCTGCCGGAACGAGAATCATGCTTTTGCACATGGGCGCCGATCCGAACCCGGTTGCGCCGAACACCAAGGGTACGGTTGCATTTGTTGATGACATCGGCACACTGCATTGCGATTTCGACAACGGCAGAAGCCTTGGCGTAGTACCCGGCGAGGATACCTTCCGCACACTGACAGCAGAGGAATTGGCGGAAGAACAGAGTACTGACGAGAGCGAAGCTCCGACAATGCAGATGTGAGGTTTTTATGGAGCATTACATTGAAATCCCGCAGAAGTATGTTGAGCCGCTTTTGAACTGCGCAGCCGAAACAGGGCTTTCGGTTGAGGAAGTTGTCGATTCGGCTATCAAAAACTATTTGGAAAGGATGATTAAAAATGCCTGACGGCGCAAAGAAAGGCATTACCGTAAAGGTAGACGCGGCGCTTCACGCCGAAGTGAGCGCCTTTATCCGTGAACACGGAATGACAATGTCAGAGTTCGTTGCTTCTGCCTTGGACAACGAGCTCCACCCCAAAATTACAGAGAAAGAAGGAGATAACATGGCAAACACAAGAACCGTTGCGTTTCAGGTTCCCGAGGAGCTTTTTCAGCGCATCAAGGATTATCTGAACCGCAACCATATGACGCAGAAACAGTTCCTGCTTGGACTCATCGAGCGCGAGCTTGACCGCGAACAGAGCGCTCGTGAGGGCGAAAACGCCGTTTTTGACGACGAAAACGAGCTGGACGACGAGGAATCCGACCTCGAAGAAAACGGCACAGAGGACGATTTTGAGGACGGTTTCGACGAAGAAGCCGACGAGGATGAATTCGACGATGAAGAATCGGAGGACGATGACTACATCGACGACGAATCCGAGGACGAAGGCTACGAAATGACTATGTAAAGGAGGACTATTCTTAATCAGGTCGGATGCCTTATGGCAATCCGATTCTTTGATATGTTTGCGGGCATCGGCGGTTTTCGCAGCGGCTTGGAAGCAGTCGGAGGTTTTGAGTGCATCGGTCACTGTGAAATCGACCCTTGTGTCAATGGTGTCTGGAATATACGCCGTCCGGCTTCAAGGGTTCTTCCATCAAACAGCAATGCGATTATCTGCACAGTACCATTCAATCTGCGTTTGCTACTTACGGAGGAAATTATAACGGAATAACCTATACCGAATTTTTGAAATCCGATACGCGCACGGCAGCGATAGCGTTTGAGCGTGTATATGAGCGCTGCGGCGATTACGCATTTGAAGATTCACGCAGAGCCGACAACGCCGAAGCTGCCTATAAAAAATTTCATAAATAAAGAAGAAGGTGAAAGACATGAACATTAATATTGAACTTCAAAGGAAACCTGAAGATTACAGATTGGACAATTGCGTGATAGATGTGGTTGAAGAAATACCGCACGAATCGTTTGAAACCTTTCAAAATTATCCGACAGCCCGTTATGGCGCGATTACCAACAGTCTCCACAGGCTCCCGGAGGACACCAAGAATGAACGTCACTGTATTCTGCTGTTGGACGCGGACGGCAACGACGGTTTTCTTGTCAATCCGCATGGTGCGGACTATGCAAGGTATTCTGCTTTCGTTCCAAACGCCAGGCAGATACTGCAGCTGCAATCACCCAGCCTTGAAGAATTCGCAGGCAGAATGTGCCGTATGGTTGAAAAATTCACGGCACAGGCGCTTCAAAAACAGGAAAACGGTACCTATACGCTTGACTTGGATGAGGTTGACAGTGCGTGTGACTGCGAATTATTTGACCGCACATTGTTCACCGAGATGATTGCCGAGCGCAGTGAGTTCTTCGATGTAGAGGAAAACAATGGCGATTTGATACTTGAAATCAATCCAGAATTCCGCAAAGCCGCAGCAGTCAGGCATTTAAGCCAACTTAAACAATTCTTAGTGTGCGGACTCGATGGACTTACTTATCTGTGCTTGAAAGGTGACTCTTACACTGATTAAAATGCTGTCTTACAGACGAAGAGCTGAGAACAACTCCTCCTACCGTGCTTTGTAGTGTGCCTTCCTTCAAGTACAGTATAACAGAAAACGGGAAATTTTGCGGCTTCCGTTTTCATCTCTATTTGTGCCGGTGCCGCACCGGCATGTGGATTAATATGAAAAGAAAAGTAATAGTGATATTCACCGCCCTTACGTTAAGCGCATGTATGCTTACCGGCTGCGGCGGAGATAAAAAAGACGATTCAAAAACAGAACCGACGACCGTTTCCGCAACGCAGGCTACTACCGCTGCGGCTACCGAAGCCAAATCCCAGCCGACGACAGCGCAACAGGCTACAGCTGCGGAAAATAAGGCTTCCGGCAACAGCTCTGCTTCATCGACTTCAAACGAACAGCACGCCGGTGAAAATGCCAATCAGAGCACCAACCAATCCGGTAATACAAACAACGGCTCTGCCGCTCAATCGTCCGATAAATCCAATTCCGGCTCACAGGCGCAAAGCTCAAAGGGCAATTCGTCCTCACAGACGCAGAGTTCAAAGAGCAGTACGTCCTCAAATACGCAAAGCAGCGGCGGTTCCTCAAAATCACAGAGCGGAGCTGCTGAATCGGCTCCGGCGTTTGAGTATGACGATTATGAGTTGCCGTTTGTAGCAAATTAAATTAGATTGACAAAGCAATAAAGAACAGGAGATTAACCGAAACCGTAAAACGGTTTCATTCAAAATAACGTCATATCCTCTAACGTGACGTTTTCATATTTGAGTTAGCTTAGGCGGAAGAAAAATTGTTTTTCTTCTGCCTTTTGGCGTTTATAGAGTTTCGACACGCTTTGAGTATTTAATTTTTTTATCGACAGATAATGACATAATATTGGGATAAAATCTGTTATTATCGGTATTAGTGAAGTATTCCGCAAATACCGATAAGAAAAATCTTGTTTTTGAGAGGAAAAACAAGATTGAAAAACAAAATAGTTCATTTTTAAGTGCTGTATGGTTTGACGACCGTGCAGCACTTTTCTTTTCGACAATTCTTTCCCTTTTTCGTCCGTTTTTTTCCATTGTTTATGGGGAAGATTACAGAATCGACAGGATTCGCGCTCCTCCGATTCAATTTGAAAATTTTGAATTTCAAATTGAATCGGAGGAAATACTTTTGAAATACAATCATTCAAAAGAAAAAATGTTATTTGATAAACGTTGGGAGAAGCTCAGAGTCTTCTACAAAGAGAATGGTATGTCTGATGAAGACATTGAGCAAATGTATCGGCATGATTTACTTGAATTCAACTCAACACGTTGCTTTATGGAACATAATTGTTATTTGGATGAAATGACTGAAGATGATTATGTAAAATTCAATTCTCAAGATGAGAAAACAATTTTTGAAAAAAATGCTTCGCGCTATTGGTGGATTAACGAAATTGAGGATGAAACAATTTCAGGTGTCTTGAAAGGTTTATCGGTCTTTGATATTGAAGTAATCACAATGTATGCGTATGAAAGATTCAGTCAGAGGGAAATAGCGGAAAAGTTTGGTGTTTCACAGCAAATGGTGTCAAAACGCATAGTTTTCTTCAGAAAATTGATGGCAAATTTCGGCAAAACGGAGAATCCATAATTTTTTTCATAATTTGGTTGTGAAATCCTGTTTCTGTACGGCTAGTTTATGAAGGCAGGAAGAAGCCTTTTTACAAACAAACAGATTGCAGAACCTTGAAAATTGAATATCAGCATATCCTTTACCTTCCTTCTGTTGTCGGGTAAC
>CAMVTS010000084.1 GCA_947170465.1 uncultured Clostridia bacterium | reverse complement strand
TTAAAACAGATGTCGTCGGAAAATTCCGCAGAACAAGGCGGAGGACGCCGCAAGGACGACAACGCAGTTATGCGAAATTTTACACGACAGATGTTAAAGGGGTTTATTAGATAATAGTATTAGTAGGTATTATACCAGAAATTGGAAACGGTGTCAATACAGACAAAAAACGCAGAGCGCTGTGCTCTGCGTTTTCGTTAAGCGGATTAGCCGCGTGAAGTGTAGTAGGTGTAATCGTAGTACTGGTTGAAGTTGTTGTCAACATAGGTCTTGCCGTCAGCCAGCGTCTTGTATGTGAGATAGAACTTAAAGTTAGATGTGTTCTTGATACCGTTGATGGTGCCGGTCCAGCGCTCGATGGTGCTGCCGTAGGAACGGCCGTTGACGAACTCCTTGTAGTTGAGCTTAACGGTCTTGGTAGTCTTGAAGTTATCCTCAGACCATACTGCCTTGACTTCCTTGGCGTAGCTGATGTTTCTGATGATAGCGGAAACATTGTAGTAGCCGTTGGTCAGGTACGGAGCTCTCTCAGCCTTGACATTCTCGTTGTAGCCGAGGGTCTTGTCAGTGAAATCCTCGGTGTAGTTGTTGTCCCAGAGAGTGGAAGCGATGAAGTCATACTTCAGAGCAAATTTGTTGCTGTAGCTGCTGAAGGTTGCCTTGTAGATGGAGTAGCCTTCCTTGCTCTTGAAGTTAGTCTTGGTAGCTTCCGCGTCCTGCCATGCCTGACCGGGAGCATACTCATAGTGAACATAGGTTCTGCCGTACTTCTCGGTGTCTCTTACCTTGATGTACACGGTTCTGATTGCATTGCCGCGGCTGCCCTGATAGGTTACCTCGGTGGAATGAAGTCTGATGTCGGGAATGGTTGTCGCGGACGCTGTGCTTACAGACATAGCGAAAATTGAAGTGGTGAGAATACTGATGACAGCGAGAAGGGAAACAATCTTCTTAACTGTTTTCATTATAAACAATCTCCTTTAAATCCTTGAATAATCCATTTTTGATATATTGTTGTTTTTTGTGCAGACGGCAAGTTGTCCTTCCGCCTGTATGCACACAGTACGCGGTGTTTGCTGTCTGTGTGTCCCTGTAAGCTTACGAGAACAAATTATATACTATGCACAAATGAAAGTCAATAGTTTTGTGCAGAATATTTCAAAAAATAGCACTTTCGTGAATTAAAGAGTAAGAGATTTGCTCAGTGCAAGTATATTTTGTCAACTATTGACAACGACTCGCCACTATCATGAATTATTGTCATTTTTTTAACAAAAATGTATACAACCAACATGGATTTTGCATGATTATTCTTTGTTAATTTTTTCCATCCGCTGATTTTTGGGAATTTGGTTTTACGTTAGATAAAATGAAAGGCGACGTCGAACCAACTGTCCGGCATCGCCGTTTTAACTTTTTATTAGGTATTAGTATTAGTACTGAAAAGGATGCACGATTTGCAGATTCTGAAATACCTCCTTGTTTGAATTTGCTTGTTTTTTAGCACGGATAGTTTAGATGTATCTGAAAAACAAGTCGGCATTACAGAAAAATTACCCTGTTTTATACTGCCGGATAATTTCGCTCACAAGCGCGATTCCCGGCGCTATTTTTTCTGTGGGAATACCGGAAAAGCTGATGCCAAACTCGCGTTCATTTTCACGGTTCCGCATCAGGCGGATATAGTTCTGCGACAGCGCTTTGTCAATGCGTTCGCGGTCAATGTCATAGGGGAGCACCGCGCGGAAATACATCGCCGTTTCATTGAAGTGCAGCGTTGCTTCCGGCAGCATGTGCGCCAGACTCTCATGCGTCAGGCGGCTTTTTTCCAGATAAATCCGCCTTGCCCTGCGGATGTGACCGTCAATCCTTCCGGAACGGATATAGGAAGCCAGCGCGAGCTGTTCCGTCTTGGAAGCGGTCTGGTTAATCAGCTGTTTGATGCTTTCGTATTCCGGCAAGAGACGCTTCGGAAGCACCATATAACTGATTCTGACCGAAGGAAGCAGCACCTTTGAAAAGGAGCCGATATACACCGTTCTCTCGCCGTCGTAATGCTGCACACTGGGCACCGGCAGCGTGCTGTAACGCAGTTCGCCGTTGAAATCGTCCTCCAGTATCAGCGCGTCATGCGCCTTTGCCCAGGCAATGATTTCAAGCCGCCGGCTGACCGGCATATTGCAGCCGCTGGTGCCGGAGTAATTCGGGTTAATCAGCACGATATCCGGCTGAATCCAATCGAGCGAGTCAATGGTCACGCCATATTCATCGATGTGAAAATACTTCACATCATAATCGAAGCTGCGGAAAACATATTCTGACTGCACAAAGCTCGCTTCCTGCATGGCAACGGTTTTACCGTGACCAAGCATGGAGCATAACATGCAGAGAATCGCCTGTGTGCCTGCGCCGACGACAATCCGGTTTTCGTCGGCGTTGACGCTACGGATTCCCAGGGCGTACTGACGCAGACTCAGCCGCAGCGCTTCCTCACCCTGCACGTCGCCGTAGGAGGTCAGCAGATAGCTGCGGTTAATCACTTCCTTGATTTCCTTGCGCCAGGCGGCGAGATTGAGAATCTTTTCATCTGTGCTCTTGGTGCTGAAATCGTATTCAAAGTACTGTTGCTTTTCTGAGCGGCTGATTTCGGCGGGATTGGAAGACGGCGGCAGACTGTCAAACTGAGCGGCGACATAATAGCCGCTCTGCGGACGGTTGAGAATATAGCCCTCCGCCTTCAGCTGGTCGTAGGCGGCGATTACCGTCGTTTTTGACACCTTCATATTATCGCACAGCTGCCGGATAGAGGGCAGCTTGTCGCCTTTTTTCAGACTGCCGTTTTCAATGGCCGCTCTCACGGAAAAGTAGATTTGCAGATACAGCGGCTTGTCCGCGTACTGCTCATTGCGCAAAAAATCATACAGCATTATTCATCACCACTGTCATTTTAACATTACCGCGCAAATAATGCAATCAAACAGTTGAAATTTTCCGCATGAATTAGTATAATATAAAGTTGAAAAACTAACGCAAAAGAGGGATTTACATTGAATACATCAGTATCACGTTTTTTTGAAGCTGTCAAGGGCAAGACGGTTGCCTTTATCGGTATCGGCACCAGCAACCTGCCTTTGATTCAGCTTTTCGCCCGGAAGGGCGCCAAGGTCATTGCGCTCGATAAAAAGGATGAAGCCTCTCTGGGTGAGAACGGCGTTCTCGCAAGGCAGTACGGCGCTGCGCTTGTCACCGGCGGGAACTATCTGGACAACATTGACGCGGATATTGTTTTCCGCAGTCCCGGAACGCCCTTTTACCGTCCGGAACTGGTCGCTGTCCGCGACAGCGGCAAGGTGCTGACCTCGGAGATGGAGGTTTTCTTCGACCTCTGTCCCTGTCAGGTGATTGCCGTCACCGGTTCCGACGGCAAGACGACCACTACGACCATCATATCCGAACTGCTCAAAGCTTCCGGCAAGAACGTTCATCTCGGCGGCAATATCGGCAAACCGCTGCTGCCTGAAATCGAAACGGTTCAGCCCGATGACTGGGCGGTTGTGGAGCTTTCGAGCTTCCAGCTCATTTCCATGCGCAAAAGCCCGGATATTGCGGTTGTCACCAATCTTTCGCCGAACCACCTCGATATTCACAAGGATATGCAGGAATACGTCGATTCCAAGAAAAATATCGTCCTTCACCAGACCGCCTTTTCCAAGGCGGTTGTCAACCTCGACAATGACATTGCGAACAGCTTTTCCGAGTCTGTCAGGGGGGACCTCGCGAAATTCAGCGTGAAGGAGAAGGTGAACAACGGTGCGTATCTCGACGGGACGACGATTTGCTATAACGACCACGGTACGGTGACGGCGATTATGGATATCGCCGATATCCGAATTCCCGGTATGCACAACGTTGAGAACTACCTCGCGGCAATTTCCGCTGTCTGGGGAATCGTTGACGTAGAGACCATCAAAAAGGT
This sequence comes from uncultured Clostridia bacterium, assembly GCA_947170465.1. Classification (GTDB taxonomy): domain Bacteria; phylum Bacillota; class Clostridia; order Oscillospirales; family Acutalibacteraceae; genus Ruminococcoides. Next base: position 4,663 of record CAMVTS010000084.1, on the reverse strand, counting down.
CGCCATGGAATTCGGCGGCGTGGAGCACCGCGCGGAATTTGTCCGCGAATACAAGGGCGTGCGCTACTACAACGACTCAATTGCATCCAGTCCCACCAGAACCGCGTTGGGAACGCTGTCGCTTTACAAAGAAAAAATCGCGATTATCGCCGGCGGCTACGACAAGCATATTCCCTATGAGCCGCTGGGACCTGTCATCAACGAGAAGGTCAAGCTGCTGATTCTTCTTGGCGCAACGGCACCGAAAATCGAAAAAGCCGTCCGGGAAGCGGAGAATTTCGACGCTTCCGCAATTCGGATTATCAACGTAGAAAACATGGAGGAAGCCATCGCGGCGGCAGTTGAAAACACCGTCCCCGGCGATATCGTCTCGCTGTCTCCGGCAAGCGCCAGCTTCGGCTTGTACCGCAATTTTGAGGAACGCGGCAACCACTTCAAATCAATTGTCAATGGGTTAGAGTAATATGAACATACAGGAACTTATCTTCAATTTATGCGCCGCTCGCGGCGTTTCGGGCGACGAATCCGCTGCGGCAGCCGTCGCTGCCCGGTATTTATCAGCATATGCCGACGTTACCGTTGACCGCAGCGGCAGCGTGACAGCTGTCTGCGGCAATCCTTCGGCAGAAAAGACCATTCTTCTCGACGCGCACCTCGACCAGATTGGACTGATTGTCACCGACATCAACGAAAACGGCTTTGTCAAGGTCGCCGCTTGCGGCGGTATCGACGTGCGCACCCTTCAGAATGAAGTCTTTGAAACCAAGGACGGCGCAAGAGGCACCGTCTGCTGCTTGCCGCCGCATTTGTCGGATGGCAGCGAGAGCAAGGCGGAGCCGATTTCCAAGGTCTGGTTGGATTTCGGCATGAGCAGGGAAGAGGTGCGCGAGCATCTTGCAATCGGCGATACGCTGACCTTCTCGGAAAAGCCCGAAATGCTTCTTAATGGCAGAATCACCTCACCGGCGCTCGACAACCGTTCCGGCGTCGCGGCGATTATCGCTGCCGGAGAGCTTGTCAAGGATGCAAAAGACTACAAGGTCGTGATTCTCCTGAGCGTACAGGAGGAAACCTACGGCACCGGCGCGTCAACCGGCGCGTTTACGCAGGAGCCTGACGAAGCGATTGTCGTTGACGTCAGCTTTGCCGCTCAGCCGGATGTTTCCGGTCAATACGCCGGTATAGAACTGGGCAATGGTCCCATGATTGGTGTAGCGCCGATTCTGAACCGCGAGATGACCGATACACTGATTGCTCTCGCGCAGTCGCTTGACATGCCCTTCCAGTATGAGCCGATTGCCGGCAGCACAGGCACGAACGCCGACAAAATTGCCGTTACCAAAAGCGGCGTGAAAACCGCCATGATTTCTATTCCGGAGCGTTATATGCACACGCAGTCCGAGGTGCTTGACCCGGCTGACGCGGAGAACACCGCCAAGCTGATTGCGGCGTATATTCTGAGAGGAGGCAGCGCGGCATGATCAATTATACCCTGCTCCAAAAGCTCTGTACCGCCGGCGGTATTTCCGGCGACGAGGGCAGCGTCAGAGACATCATCATCAATGAAATCAAGGACTTTGCCGACGAACTCCGCGTGGATAACCTCGGCAACCTTCTGGTACATAAAAAGGGAAAAGCCCCGGCTGTCAACAAGCTCATGCTCTCCGCTCACATGGACGAGGTCGGCTTGCTGGTGACGGATATCACCGCCGATGGCTATCTTAAAATCGACGAGGTCGGCGGCATTGACCGCCGCGTGCTGGTTGGCAAGCGCGTTTACGTTGGCAGCAAGCACCTGCCCGGCGTGATGGGCATCAAGCCGATTCATCTCACCAAGGGCGACGAAAAGACCGCCGTTCCCGAATACAGTGAGATGTATGTTGATATCGGCGCGGCGAGCAAGGAAGAAGCGCTGCAGCACGTCCGCTACGGCGACAGCGTGACCTTCCATTCGGAATTTACCGAGACAGCCGCCTTCATCAACTCCAAGGCGATAGACGACCGCTTCGGCTGTCTGGTGCTGATTGATTTCATCAAGAGCGACCTGCCCTATGATATGGACTTCGCCTTTGTCGTGCAGGAGGAAATCGGACTGCGTGGCGCGACCGTCGCGGCGTACACCGTAGCGCCCGATTACGCGCTGGTAATTGAAACCACCACCGCCGCGGATATTCCCGAAATCGACACACAAAAGCAGGTCTGCCATCTCGGACAGGGCGCGGTCATTTCCTTCATGGACAGACACACGATTTACAACAAAGAAATGGTGAAGCTCGCCATGGACACTGCTGCGGAAACCGGCGTAAAGGCGCAGTACAAACGTGCTGTTGCCGGCGGCAACGATGCCGGCGCGATTCACAAATCACGCGGCGGCGTGCGCACACTGGCGATTTCACTGCCCTGCCGCTATCTCCATGCGCCCAGCTGTACCGCCAACAAGGACGACTGCGAAAGCGTTCTGCAACTGGCGCGTGCCATGTCGGAAAAGCTTGCCGGAGGTCAGTTATGATACTCTCTGCCAACGAACTGCCCGAGTACCCGGAAATCGTCGGCAGAACGGCGCGGCATGACCCCTTTGCCTGCCGGATTATCTCGCTGTTTCACAGCTACCGTCCGGGACTCGCCTTTGTCGACTACTGGCTGACGCGCGACGCGCTCAACGGCGACTATACCGGCGCTATCGCGCGCAACGGCTCCAATTTTATCCTTTTGCTGACTGACAAAACCGACTTGGGAGAAATATCGTCTTTTCTTCGGATTTCCGGCGCTTCCGGTGTGATAGCCAACGGCGCATACACGCTCGACTGGACAGGCTCCGTCACACAGGGCGCGGTACTCAAATGTCATACCGCCATAGGGGACGCGGAGGACGTCAAGGTGATGACACCCGATATCCGCGCCGCTTATGACTTGATTGTCAGCTGTGAGGGAGAGGGCTTCCGTCCGCCGGAGTTTGACAGCTTTTATGTGGACGTCAACCACAAGCTGCGCCATCACGCCATGCGCCTTTGCGGCATAGAAGACGACGGCAGGCTTGCGGCGCTTGCCATGACGGTTGCCGAGAGCGATACCGCCGCTGTATTGGGCGCAGTCGCCTGCGCGCCGGAATTTCGCCGCAAGCATTACGGCTCCGTGATTGTCCGGCATATAACCAATATTCTCGTCGCGGAAAACAAGCGCGTTTATCTTCACCGCGCACAAAACGCCAACGTCCGTTTCTATCAGAAGCTCGGCTTTACCGAGTGCGGACAGTGGCGCGAATACCATATATGACAGGTGATACTTTGAATTTTTTTGATATAGACAAGCGGATCCTCGACGCTTCTGAGCAGGCAATGGCGCTTTGCGCCGACAAACTGCGCGAAATCGAGGAGATTCAGGAATACAACCAAATTAAAATGATTAAGGCGTTCCAGCACGCCGGCGTGAGAGAAAGCTATTTTGCCCCTTCCACGGGCTACGGCTACGACGACTTTGGCAGAGACGCGCTCGACCGCGTCTACGCCTATGCCTTTGACGCGGAGGACGCGCTGGTGCGCCATAATTTTGTCAGCGGAACCCATGCCCTGACGGTCGCGCTCTTTGGTATGCTCCGTCCGGGAGATACCATGCTCAGCGTCACCGGTATGCCCTATGATACCATTCGCTCCGCCATCGGCATTGAAGGCAATTATCCCGGCTCACTCAAGGATTTTGATATTGATTTTCAGATGACGGAGCTGTGCGCGGACGGAACGCCGGACTACGCGCAGATGGAGCAGGATATCGCCGCTATGAAGCCGAAAATGGTGTATATCCAGCGCTCGCGCGGCTACAGCCTGAGAGGCACTCTGACATGGCGCGAGATTCAGAAAATCTGTACCATTGCCAAAAAAGCCTCGCCGCAGTCCATCATTATGCTGGATAACTGCTACGGCGAGTTTATCGACAGGGTAGAGCCGCTGACCGTCGGCGTGGATGTCATGGCAGGCTCGCTGATTAAAAATCCCGGCGGCGGTATCGCGCCGACCGGCGGCTATATCGCCGGAAAAGCGGAGCTGGTCGAGATGTGCGCCTATCGCCTGACAACGCCCGGCACCGGCAAGGAAATCGGCGCTACCCTCGGCGTGAACCGCGAGCTGTTCATGGGCGCCTACCACGCGCCGCATGTCACCGGTGAAGCGCTGAAAACCGCGGTTTTTGCCTCGGCGCTCTTTGAAATTCTCGGCTTTGAGACCTCGCCGCGCTATAACGACCCCAGAGGCGACATCATTCAGCTGATTATGCTCGGCGACGAGCAGAAGCTCATCAGCTTCTGCGGCGGCGTGCAGAGCGGTTCCGCTGTGGACAGCTTTGTCCAGCCCATGCCCTCGGATATGCCCGGCTACGAGAGCCAGGTCATCATGGCGGCAGGCGCGTTTACCCTCGGTTCCTCCATCGAGCTTTCCGCCGACGCGCCCCTGCGCGAGCCTTACGCGGTATGGATGCAGGGCAGCCTGAACTTCCACGCCGGCAAGCTCGGTGTGATGTTAGCCGCCGACAAGGTGCTGCTCGATATGGATAAAGCATAAAAAACAGGGTTCAGCCAACGCTGAACCCTAAATTTTTTCATGCTATTAATTCTTCAACGCCTGTAACGGTGCCGGAATCCTGCCGCCGCGCTGAATAAACGTCGCCGGAGAAC
>CAMVTS010000083.1 GCA_947170465.1 uncultured Clostridia bacterium | reverse complement strand
CCCTCGGAATTGAGCAGCAGGTTGATGGTCATGGCGTAAGCGTCCTTGCCCAGCTTGCGGCGAATCAGCTCCGTGCCGCCGAGCATGTTGCTCCACTGGTCGTCGCCGCCGAACTGCATATTGCAGCCGTAGCGCTGATAGAGGGCGTAGAAGTCGTAGGACTGCATAATCATGTAGTTGAATTCGAGGAAGCTCAGTCCTCTTTCCATTCTCTGCTTATAGCACTCCGCGGATAACATTCTGTTGACGGAGAAGCAGGCGCCAACCTCGCGGAGCAGTTCCACGTAATTGAGGTCGAGCAGCCATTCCGCGTTATCGACCATCAGCGCCTTGCCGTCGGAAAAGTCGATAAACTTGCTCATCTGCTTTCTGAAGCAGTCAACATTGTGCTGAATCTGCTCCTTGGTGAGCATCTGACGCATATCGGTTCTGCCGGAAGGGTCGCCAATCATGCCGGTACCGCCGCCGAGCAGCGCAATCGGCTTGTTGCCTGCCATCTGCAGGCGCTTCATCAGGCAGAGCGCCATGAAGTGACCAACGTGCAGGCTGTCCGCCGTCGGGTCAAAGCCGATATAGAATACCGCCTTGCCGGAGTTGACCAGCTCGCGGATTTCCTTCTCATCTGTTACCTGTGCAATCAGTCCTCTTGCAACGAGTTCCTCGTATACACCCATCTATCTGTTCCTTTCTTATGTAAAAATGATGCAAGATGTCAAAATATAAAGCATCTTTATATAGTATAATATGAAAAATGCCGCAGGTCAAGTCTTTTTTCGGGACTTGCGCGAATAGCGCGACATGTTCTTTTTCTTTTTTGCCGGCTGGGAGGTCTTTTTGTAGCCGCCCTCGGTCATGCCTGCCATGGGCGTAATCAGACAGCGCTTGCCGCTGCCGATTAAATCCCTCCTGCCGGCTTTTATCAGCGCCTTTGTCACCAGCGGCTTGTTTTCAGGAATGAAATATTGCAGCAAAGCGCGCTGCAGCGCCTTGTCCTCTTCCCTTTTCGGCACGTAAACCGGCTCCATCGTGTAGGGGTCGAGCTCCGTGTAAAACATTGCCGTGGAAATCGTGCCGGGCGTGGGATAGAAGTCCTGTACCTGCTTGGGATGGATATTTTCCGTCTTGCAGAACAGTGCCAGCTCCACCGCGTCCTTTAAGGTCGCGCCCGGGTGGCTGCTCATGAGATAGGGCACCACGTACTGGTCGCGGTGCTCCCTGCCGGTCAGGGCGTAGAATTTATCGCAGAAGCGCTTATAGGTCTGAATATGCGGCTTGCCCATCTTGTCGAGCACCGCCGCCGAGCAATGCTCCGGCGCGACGCGCAGCTGACCGCTGATGTGATAGCGCACCAGCTCGGTAAAAAACGCGTCGTCCTCATCCTCCATGAGATAGTCAAACCGGATACCGCTGCGGATAAAGACCTTTTTGATGCCGTCCAGCGCTCTCAGCCTGCGCAGGAGGTCAAGGTATTCGCTGTGTGAAACCTGCATCTGCGGACAAGGCTTGGGAGCCAGACACTTGCGGTTCTTGCAGAGTCCGAGCTTCTGCTGCTTCTCGCAGGAAGGCAGCCGGAAATTCGCCGTCGGGCCGCCGACGTCGCTGATATAGCCCTTGAAGCGCGGATTGTTGAGGAAGCTCTTTGCTTCCGCTATCACGCTCTCCTCGCTGCGGACGGTGACGGCTCTGCCCTGGTGAAACGCCAGAGAGCAGAAATTGCATGCGCCGAAGCAGCCGCGGTTGTGGGTGATGGAAAATTCCACCTCCGCGATGCCCGGAACGCCGCCTGCCGCGTCATAGCAGGACGGATACCACCGTTCGTATGGCAGCGAGTAAACCCAGTCGAGCTGCTCCGTATTGAGCGGCTGCATGGGCGGATTCTGCACCAGAATATACTTGCCGTGGCGCTGAATCAGCGTTTTGCCGCGCACCGCGTCGGCTTCCTCCAATTCCTTCCGCGCCGCCAAGGCATAGTCGGGCTTGCTCTCTCTGACGCGCTCAAGGCTTGGTAGCTCCACCGCTGAACGCGGCGTGTAGTCCTCTGTCCGGACGGCGTAGCAGATACCGCGGATATCCTGCAGGGCTTCCACCGGCGACCCGTCGCTGAGTCGTTTGGCGATTTCCATGGTCTGCAACTCCCCCATGCCGTAAACCAGCACATCCGCATGGCTGTCAAAGAGAATCGACGGCATGACGCTGTCGCTCCAGTAGTCGTAATGGGCAAAACGGCGAAGCGACGCTTCGAGGCCGCCGATAATCAGCGGAGTGTCGGGATAGAGACGGCGGATAATGTTACAGTAGACCGTGACCGCGCGGTCAGGACGTTTGCCGTTTTTGCCGCCGGCGGTGTACGCGTCGTCGTGGCGCTTGCGCTTGGCGACGGTGTAATGCGCCACCATGCTGTCGATGTTGCCGGCGGACACCATAAAGCCCAGCCGGGGCTTGCCGAACTGGGTGAAATCACGGTCACTTTTCCAGTCAGGCTGTGCCAGAAAGGCAACGCGGCAGCCACAGGCTTCGAGCACACGCGTGATAATTGCCGCGCCAAAGGAAGGGTGGTCAACATAGCTGTCACCGCAGACGTAGACAAAGTCCACACTGTCCCAGCCGCGTCCAAGCATTTCGGCGCGGTTCATCGGCAAAAACGCCATGTTTATCCCCCCTGATTAATCGCTGTTATTTTGTAAAACGTTGCGGCGTTCCAGCCACTCGTTGTAGGTCATCAGTACGTCGCGCGGCTTGGAGCCCTGGTGAGGACCGACAATGCCGAGCTGTTCCATCTCGTCTATCATTCTGCCGGCGCGCGCGTAGCCCACCTTCAGGCGGCGCTGTACCAATGAGGTAGAAGCCTGTCCTGCCTCAATCACGCACTGAATCGCTTCCTCAATTTTCGAATCGTAGTCGCCGTTGTCCTCGTCCGCGTCACCGCCGCCGGACTTCTTGCCCTGGGCGATTTCCTCGGTGGCGATACGCTTGATGCTCTCCTCAATCTCGGCGTTGTACTCCGCCTTGGAGGATTTCTTGATGTACCCGGTGACGCGCTCGATTTCTTCCTCGGAGGCGTAGCAGCCCTGCACGCGCATAGGCTTGGGCGCGCCGACCGGTGAAAAGAGCATATCGCCGCGGCCAATCAGCTTTTCACCGCCGCCGGTGTCGAGAATCGTGCGGCTGTCCATGTTGGAGCTGACCTTGAGCGCGATACGGCTGGGTACGTTTGCCTTAATCAGACCGGTGATGACATTGACGGTCGGTCGCTGAGTCGCCAGAATCAGGTGCATACCGGCGGCACGCGCCATCTGCGCCAGACGGCAAATGCTGTCCTCAACCTCGCTGGGCGCCGCCATCATCAGGTCAGCCAGCTCGTCAATCGCAATGACCACGCGGCTCATTTTTTCCTTGGCGACGGGCAGTCCGTTGATTTCCATGACGGGCTGAATCCACTCGCCTTCCTCGTTCTGATAGGGCTCGTTTTCTTCGATATAGCGCAAGTTTCTTTCGATTAAAGAATTATAAGAGTCGATATCCTTGCAGTCGTACTCCGAGAATATCTTGTAGCGGTTGAGCATTTCGTTGACCGCCCAGCCGAGCGCGCCTGCCGCCTTTTTCGCGTCGGAGACAATCGGCACCAGCAGGTGCGGAATACCCTTGTACTTGGAAAACTCAACCATCTTCGGGTCAATCAGGAGCAGCTTGACCTCGTCCGGATTCGCCTTGTAGAGAATCGAAATCAGAATGGAGTTCACACAGACGGATTTACCGGAACCGGTGGTACCGGCTATCAGCAGGTGCGGCATCTTGGCGATATCGGTAACGACAATCTCTCCGGAAATGTCCCTGCCGAGAACGGCGGTCAGCTTGCTTTTGGCGCTCCTGAATTTGTCCGAGTCAATCAGCTCGCGCATGGAAACCATGCTGACAACCTTGTTCGGCACCTCAATGCCGACAGCCGCCTTGCCGGGAATCGGCGCTTCAATACGCACGCCGTTGGCGGCGAGGTTCAGGGCGATATCATCGGAAAGATTGGTAATCTTGCTGATTTTGACGCCGGGCGCCGGCTGCAGCTCATAGCGCGTTACAGACGGACCGCGGCAAATGTTGACAATCTTGGCGTTCACGCCGAAGCTGGTGAGCGTGTCAATCAGCTTGCGCGAATTTTGCTCCAGCTCCTCGCGGGCGCTCTGGTCGTTATTGTTATCCGGCAGACTGAGCAGCTGCACCGGCGGATAGTGGTAAACCTTCTCCTCCTTGGGCGGCTCCTCCTGCGGATGATAACCGGCGTTTTCCAGCTCCGGAACGAATTCCGGCTCACCCTTGCTTTTTTTCTTTTTGACCGGCTCCGGCTTGGGCTCCTCCGGGAAAAACGGCGGCTCAACGGACTCCCGTTCCTCTTCTTCGTCAGCGTTTTCAAATGAGGGATCGGCGCGGTTGATAATATCGAGCAAATCCTCGCCCAGACCTTCGTTTTCTGCCGGTGTTTCCGCAACCTCCGGCTCGTAGATTTCCGTTTCTTCCTCTTGCTCCTCCAACGCAGGCGCATTGTATTCCGGTTCGTCCGGATAACGCGGTATGCGGCGCTTGCTGTTTGGCTCCGTGCTGTCCAGCGGAATGTCTATCGCGCCGGAATGACGGCGTTTGGAAACAGGTCTTGCCGTCTGTCTCCGGCGCTCCTGCTGCTCGCGCTCATATTCACGTTCACGACGCTCGCGTTCTCTTTCGCGCTCCATTTCCAGCTCTTCGGCACGGCGTCGGCGCTCCTCTACCCTTTCACGGTGACGGCGGCGCTGTTCCTCGCCAGCCTGACGCGCACGGTTGACGGTTCTGCCGGCTGCGCGCGCCACGTCCTTGACGGACAAATTCGTCAGAATAAAAATCAGGGCAATAATCGCCACCAGCGACAAAATTCCTGCCACCATGCCGCCGCAGATAAACGCCAGCGGATAACCCAGCAAGCCGCCGAGCAAGCCGCAGCTGAACGGTATGTAGACATGTGCTTCGGTCATGGAGGTGTAAACCTCTTTATAGAGCGTTCCGAGCGCTGCGAAATAGTTCATGCCGCGCAGGGTGCTGTCAAACTTGAAGGAGCAGATAAACGCGCCTGCCATGAGTATCAGCAGGATACAAAGCCCGATTTTTGCCTTGAAATGCGCTACTTCAAAGTTTTCCTTCTCGTTTATCACGGTGAGATAGATAAACAGCGGCGGTATGAGCAGCATGCCCATGCCGAAAATGCCGAAGAAAAACGCGCGGATGCTCGTCCAGATATTGCTGCCCGGCACAAAAATCATCACGCCGAACACAATCGCCAACGCCACATAGAGGATTGATTTGACGCGCGGACTGATTCCGTGACGGACAGGCGCAGAGGCAGCTCTTTTGGAGCTGCCGGACGTTTTCTTTTTGGTTGTATGTTTTTTTGTCTGCGTTTTTGCTGACAAATTATTCACCTCGAAATATGTTCAGTTACCCTGCGACAGGGAAAATATTGGTGCTGATGGGCGCGCCGGTGAACAGGTTGGTGCCGGTGGTCATTTCTATCACGGAAACCACAATCAGCGCCACGCCCACGACAGCAGTATAGACGACGAAAATCATCATCTTATCGGTTTTGAGGAACCACTTGAAAATCCAGATGGCGAGATAGCCGACGACGGCGGAAACCAGCATGCCAATCACGGTGGGCATCCACTCAATCCGCAATCCCTCCGGCGATTTAACCGCGTCTGCGCCCTCGAGCAGCGCCGCGGCGATAATTGCCGGCGTACCGAGGACAAAGGTGTAGTCGAGCGCCTTCTGCTTGTTGATACCGCGCATTTCGCCGACAGCCAACGTGGAGCCGGAACGCGAAATACCGGGCAGCAGCGCCGCAACGCACTGCATGAGTCCGACGCAGAGCGCGTCGACGACGGTGTAGCTCTCACGTCCGCCGTTTTCAGCGCCGCCCTTCATGTGCTTGAAGGAGCGCTGCATGTTGCGCTTGTTGCAGATAATGCCAATGAGCAGCAGCACGCTCGTCACACAAAGCGATACCGCCGTGACAATCAGCAGCGGACTTGCCGCGAAAATATCCGCCAAGTCCTTGACCTTGAGGTCGGTGCCGGGAATCGGAATAAAGAGCAGAAACAGCGGCAGCAAGCCAATAATGAGCATGACAATCAGGTTGCGCTCATAGCTCATTTCGCGCCAGCGAAATTTGCCGGTGAAGATGTCCTTAATCATGCGGAAAAACTCGACAATCAGGCTGCCAATCAGCTTGTGGTAGAACACCACCACCGCTGCCAGCGTGCCGATATGCAGCATCACATTAAAAAACAGGTTGCCTTCGCCGCTGACGCCCAGAATATGCTGGGTAATCGCGAGATGGCCGCTGCTGGACACAGGCAGGAACTCCGTGAGTCCCTGGACAATACCCTGAATGACCGCGTCTAAAATCGTCATATATGTACCTCCTGAAAAATGGGTTGTGCCGCAAGGGCACCGTTCAATCCGTTTGGATTGAACGGCTGCGCGCTTACGGATTTGCTTCTATCATTTCATACAGTGCTTCTATCGCCTCGGAGACAGTGCCGACCGCGTCGATCAAGCCTTCCCTGACCGCGTCCTCACCGTCGAGAATCGTGCCGACATCCGTGACCAGCTCGCCGGTATTGAGCACCAGTTCATTGTAACGCTCCGGCGAAACCGACGAATGTTCCGTCACAAAATTGGTGATTCTGTCCTGCATGCGCCGGAAATAATCGAACGCCTGCGGTACGCCCAGCGTCAGTCCGGTGGTGCGCACCGGGTGCACCGTCATGGACGCGCTCTTGGCGATAAAGCTCTTTTTTGCCGCCACCGCCAAAGGGATTCCAATCGAATGACCGCCGCCGAGCACCACGGAAACCGAGGGCTTTTTCATGCCGGATATCAGCTCGGCTATCGCCAGTCCTGCCTCCACGTCGCCGCCGACGGTGTTGAGCAGTATCAGCAAGCCGTCAATCCGCTCGTCCTCCTCAATCGAGACAAGCAGCGGTATGATGTGCTCGTACTTGGTGGTCTTGTTCTGCGAGGACAGGATATAATGCCCTTCAATCTGTCCGATAACGGTCAGGACGTGGATAATCTTGCCCTTGTGCGCTGCCAGTACAGAGCCGGTCTCGCAATAAGGCGAGGCCTGCTCCTCTGACTGCGTTTCGGGCTTCGGCTCCTCTTCGCAGGGATTTTTGACAAATTCGTCTTGATGTTCATTGCTTGTAGCCATACTGCACCTCCGGATTTAGTGTTTCCCAAAGCGGCACAATCATACGGCATTACAATATATGCTCCAAAGCCGATATTAAACCATTTTTAATTATATCATCAACCACCAACTTTTTCAAGATTTTCCTTTTATATTTCTAATAAATAATAATTATTTTACAGAATTATTGTAGTATTAGAATGTATATGTATATAATACTACTCTCTAATAAAATCCTTTAACATCTGCCGTGTAAAATTCTGCATAACTGCGTTGTCGTCCTCGGAATCCGTCAGGATTCCTGCGTCCTCCGCCTTGTTCTGCAAAATTTTCCATCGACATCTGTTTTAAAGTCTTTTATCAGAGACTAGTATAAAGCAGATTTTCATTAACTTTGGAGTGATTCTTTCTTGAATTCCAACATATTGATGGGCATTGTCATTGCCCTGCTCATACTGCTCTCGGCATTCTTCTCTGCTACAGAGACCGCTTTTTCCTTCGTCAACAAAATCCGCGTTCAGCACGCGGTGGAAAACGGCGATAAAAAAGCCGCCAAGGTGCTGTATGTCATCGACCACTTTGACAACGCCCTGACAGCTATCCTGATTTGCAACAACATTGTCAATCTCGGCTGTTCGTCTATTGCGACCGTGCTCTGCCTGAACATCTTCGGCGATATCGGCTCCGCGATTGCCACCGGCGCGACAACCCTGCTGGTGCTGACCTTCGGCGAGGTGATTCCGAAGTGTCTTGCCAAGGAACACTGCGACGCGTTTGCCTCAAAGACTGCCGGCATACTGAAATTCCTGACAATTATCCTCACACCGCTGGTATTCATCTTCATGAAGCTGCGCGCCGTGGCGCTCAAAATCGCCGGCAGCAGCGAGGACGCTCCCAGCGTGACCGAGAATGAGCTGAAATACATCGTTGAAAGCATCGAGGAGGAAGGCGTTCTGGAGGAGAGCGAAAGCGAGATGGTCCGTTCAGCGCTCGACTTTGACGAAACAACCGCCGAGGAAATCCTCACGCCGCGCGTTGACGTGGTGTTCATCAACATTGAGGACAGCCAGCAGAAAATCAAGGAAATCATCATTGAGAACCGCTATTCGCGGATTCCGGTATATGAGAATACGATTGACAATATTGTCGGTATCCTGCACACGCGCGATTATCTGGAGTCCCTCGCCGACGGCAAGGCGCCGGCGCTCAAGGATATCATACAGCCGCCGTTCTTCGTGTTCCGGACGCAGCAGCTTTCCAAGATTCTCAGCTCCTTCAAGCGCACCAAGGACCATATGGCGATTGTCACCGATGAATACGGCGGCACCTTGGGTATCGTCACCATGGAGGACTTGCTGGAGGAAATCGTCGGCGATATCTGGGACGAGGACGAGGAAATCGAGCACACCTACTACAAAATCGGGCAGGACGAGTTCCTTGTCAACGGCGATATCGAGATTGGCGACATGCTGGCGCTCTTTAACATGGACGACGACGTGCTGGAAAGCGATTCCGTCACGGTCGGCGGTCTGATTCTGGAACACGCCGGCACCATTCCGCACAA
>CAMVTS010000082.1 GCA_947170465.1 uncultured Clostridia bacterium | reverse complement strand
CCAGTTGAAAAAGCCGTACAAATCGTTGAGGAGGAACATGACAAAGCAAAAAATCATCGGCACATACTCCGGATTTTCCGCAGCGGCAAGCACCCACAGCGCAATGAGTACCGCGTCGTTGGCGGCGTAGCCAAGCCCGTAATACGGACTGCGCAGAAAGGTGAGAGACGCGGCGAGAAAGCTGGTCGTCACGGAAATCGTGCTGACAAGCAGGTTGTTGTTGCCGAGCGCCTTCAGAATAAAGTAAAAGCCCGCTGTCACCGCCGCCGTCAGGAGCAGGAGCATCACCCAGGTTGACATTTTGAGGTGGCGGTTGACCTCTACTTCCTTGCTGTCCTTGTAGGGATGACGCAGCCACGAAATCACCGCCAGACCGGCAATCGGCGCGGACATGCCGAGGTAGGTAATCATCTCGCCGTAATACCGGTATTCAAAGGAGATAATCCCGTAGAGCACCGCGAAGAGTATCAGCAAAACCTGACCGACGACATAGCCCTTTGAAATGAAAATCAGCGCGGTCACGCCGATAAGCGAGTCAATCAGGCTGAGCACATTCCTGTCCGGTGACAGAAAAAACGAGACCGTCACGACCGCAACGGAGCTCAGCCATAAAACCAGCTCGAATTTACTGAGTGAACGGAAAAGCGATACAAGGCGCATGAACATTCTCCTTTATAATTCCGATAAAGAAAAAACATCCGCAGCACATCTTCAAAGACCTAACGATGTGCCCGCGAATGTCAACCATTCTCTACCCGGTGGCAGTATTTATTGACACTAATATACCACGTTTACTGTCAATTGTCAACCTGATACCATAACGTCTTTGTTCGTGAAAAGCCGTCAGTGTTTTTAATTTTTTCATTGTCACTTGACCGCTGTGTTATCGGTGTGGTACAATAGGACAAAAATAACCACGGAGAACGCCTATGAAACTGAAACGATTTTTACCCTTTTTTCTGATACTCATGCTTCTCTTTGCCGGCTGTCAGGGGACGCCCTCTGCGCCGTCGTCAACGGAGCCAACCACTGTCACGGAACCCACCGAGGAAAAGCCAACGCCGCCGAAGTCCGATTTGAAGGTCTACTGCTTTGCCGCCGGAAAAGCCGACGCGTTCCTGTTTTACACAGACAACAGCGCCGTGCTGATTGACACGGGAGAGAGCGGCTTCGGCAAGACGATTGTGCAGAAGTGCGCCGATTTGGGCATCAACGAGCTCGACTGCCTGATACTCACGCATTTTGACAAAGACCACGTCGGCGGCGCGAAGAAGGTCATTGACTCCCTGCAAATCGACCGTGTTCTGCAGAGCAACTCCCCCAAGGAGAGCGACGCTTATTCCAAATACCTCGAAGCGCTTGAGCGCAAAGCCATCACGCCGGAGACCGTCCGTGCCGACATGACCTTCACCGCTGACGGCGTGATATACGCCGTCAATCCGCCGGCGAAGGAGACTTATGACGACTCCGGGAGCAACAATTCTTCCCTAATCACCACCGTTACCCATGGGGAGACCAATATGCTCTTCCTCGGCGACGCGGAGGACGCGCGTCTGGAGGAATATCTCGCGCAGAATCCCCGTCCCTGCCAGGTCGTCAAGCTGCCGCATCACGGCAGATGGCACAGTCCGCTGGAGGCGCTGATAGAGAAGGTGAAGCCGTCATACGCCATCTTGACCTCCTCAACGGACGAGCCGGAGGACGCCGCTACTGTCAGTCTGATAGAAAAGTCCGGCGCGCAGCTGTTTTTATCCAGACAGGCGCCGGTGCTGATTTCGAGCAGCGCCCAGGGCTTGCAGGTGCGCTACACGGATTTTTAAATTAACGCCACCTTGTATTCCTCAAACCAGTAATCCAGCTCGATGATATATGCCAGAATCTGCGGCGCCTTCATCAGCTGACCATACCACGGCTCGGTAATACTGTCCGGATTCTCGATAATTCCCTCAATCGCCTGTTTATCCAGCAGGTCGGTGAGGGAATTTTTCTTTTTCAGAATATTCCTGACGCGTTCGGCACAGGTTTTGAAGTAAACCGGATGGTGTGTTTTGGGATAGGGACTCTTTTTGCGCCAGGCGATTTCCTTCGGAAGCAAATCCTCAAACGCCTTGCGCACAATGCCCTTTTCTCTGCCTCCGTATGCTTTCAGCTTCCACGGCATGTTGTAGGCGTACTCCGCCAGCCGGTAATCGCAGAACGGCACCCTGACCTCCAGACCGCTGTACATGGAGCAGCGGTCTTTGCGTTCGAGCAGACATTGCATGAACCAGTAAAAGTTGAGGTAGAACATCTCCCTCATGCGTTTGTCCTCCCGGCTGTCCGTGCTCAGCTTCGGCGCCGACTGAATGGTGTCGAGGTAGCGTTGACGGACGTATTCCTCGCCGTTTGGCAGCACGCCCTTGCGCAGAATATGCCGCCTGACCTCCTGCGTCCGCGACCACGGAAAGCAGTCCTCAAAGAGAATGTCCCTGTTGTGGTACCACGGATAACCGCCGAACAGCTCGTCGGCACATTCGCCGGAGAGCGCCACCGTGTAGTCCTTTTTAATCTCCCGGCAAAAGAGCAGCAGCGACGCGTCCACGTCCACATATCCCGGCAAATCACGCGCCTTAACGCTGTCATACAGCGCGTCGGCAAGCAGCAGATTGTCGAGAATGACCTCGCGGTGCCTGGTCTCCGCGTCCTTCACCATCAGGTGGATATACTCGTAATCGGCGTTCGGCTGGAACTTGCTGCGCTGAAAATACTGCGCGTTGTCCCGGTATTCCACCGAGTAGGTGTGTACCCTGCCCGTGCGGTTTTCTTTCTGGTACAGGGAAGCGTTTTTCACAATGATACTGCTGTCCAGACCGCCCGACAGAAACAGGCACAGAGGCACATCACTGACCAGCTGCCGTTGCACCGCGTCAGTCAGCAGGTACCGCGTTTTTTCAATGGTCTGCTGCTCGCTGTCGGTATGCTCGCGCGCTTCAAGCGAGAAGTACGACCGCCGCCTGAGCCTGCCGTTTTTGTACACGGCACATTCGCCGGGATTCAGCTCAAACACGCCCTTGAACACGCCGCAGGAGGGCGTTCTCGCAGGTCCCAGAAAGAAGATTTCGTTGAGTCCCTGTTCGTCAAGCCGCGGCTTGACAATGCCGCTTTTCAGCAGCGCCTTTATTTCCGAGCCAAAGAGCAGACCGCTGTTGTATTCATAGTAAAACAGCGGCTTCACGCCGATTTTGTCGCGGCAGAGAAAGAGCGTCCGGCTTTTGGTGTCGAACACCGCGAAGGCAAAAATGCCGTTGAGCCTTTCCGGACAGTGCTCGCCGTATTTGATGTAGGTTTTCAGCACGACCTCGGTGTCGCTGTGACCGCGGAAGTGAAAGCCGTCCGCCTTCAGCTCCTCACGCAGCTCCGGCGCGTTGTACAGCTCGCCGTTGTACACCATCACGTAGGTGCAGTCCTCATGCCGCGCCGCCATGGGCTGCTTGCCGTTTTCCCTGTCAATGACCGCCAGCCGCCGGTGAATCAGCGCCACGTCGCCGTTGATGTAAATGCCGTTTTCGTCGGGACCGCGCCGTTCGAGCGTCCGCGACATCTCGCCGAGAATCCGCGTCCTGTCCGCCATTCTTGCCTCATGCTCCATCCATCCTGCAATTCCGCACATAGAATAACCTCCTGTTACCGTTTCTTGAATGTGAATAAAAATACCACCGCCACGCTCATCAGCGCCGCGCCGGAGATGATACTGCCGCCGGAAAATCCGGCTTGCGAAATCGTTGCTGTCGAAAAAACCGCCTGTGCCGGCAGCAGCTTCATGCCGATATGCGTGAATAGCGCCGTTAGAAAGCCTTGAATAATTCTCACAGAGAAAAACAACGCCTTGTTCACGCGTAAGCGTCCCAAAGCGGCGAAAATCTGAAAATGCACGCACAAGCCGCCAAATCCCACCGCGAAGGCACACAGCTCCGCGCTGCCATGCGGAATCAACAGCGTTACGCCGGTGCAGATTTCCAGCCACGGCAGTATCATGGCGCGCCATTCTTCCGACGGCAGCCAATCCGTCAGCATGCCGTTGAACGCGCCGAACAGCAGCACCATTGCGCCGATACCCGCCATACCCCCGGCGGCTTCCTTTGACGCCATGACAAGTGAGGTGGAAAAGGGGAGAGCGGGCGCTCTTATTTCTTTATCGGAAATATGATAATTCTTCAAAAGAAATTTCAATCCAACGCCGCTGAGTATGACCGCCAGAACTTGTGCTGTCAGCATTACTGTTCCGACTGCCTGATTGCCGTACAGTCCGCCAATGTAGCTCAGCACAAAGCCCGGACCTGCGCAGACGCAGAACAGCGCCGCATGCATTGCCTCCTTCTCGCGGATTTGTCCGGCTTCATATAGCTGCGCGATTGCCCTTGCGCCGACGGGATAGCCGCCTGTCAGCGCAAGCAGGAGCACCGGCGCAAAAACTCCGTTCAGCCCGAACAACAGCCTTGTCGGACGTTCCAGCCGCCTGCCGAGCCTTGCGCATAAGCCAGTGCGCACACAGAGCGCGCTCAGCGCCATAAAAGGAAAGAGCGACGGCACCAGTACGCTCAAAAACAGTCCAAGCGCTTCCTCAACGCCCTTCTTGCAGCCCTGCGACCAGACCAGTCCGGCGGCAAAGAGCGCCGCTGTCATCAGCAGTCCTGCCTTCCGTCCGAAGAAGCGGAAGGTTTTGTTACTCTTCATCGCATCACCGTTAATATATATGCCGGCTTCCGCATAAATATTTATCGGAGGGAGGAAGCCAATGAAAAAGAAACTCCCGGCGGTGCGGCTCGATTTGGGAACGGCGCCGCTGATAGAAATGGTCGGAAACCGCCGAATCACGGTGGAAGGCTCCACCGGTATTTTGTTCTATGAAACCGGCTGCATCAAGCTGAGCGCCGGCAACATGGTGCTCTCCATCGAGGGCAGGGGTCTGAGTCTGCACTGCGTATCCGGCTCCTGCGTCGAGGTGGAGGGCTTCATCACAAAGCTCGAATTTCTCAGTTGAGGTGAATCATGCTCGTATCCATACTCCGTTATATCAAGGGTTCGGTGCGTTTCACGGCGACCGGCAATTCGCCGGAACGGCTGCTCAATCTCGCGGCGGCACGCGGCGTCCCCTTGTGGAACCCTCAGCCGGTAGAGGGCGGCATTTCCGCCGGCATGCCGGCGCGCGATTACCGCGCTATCCGACCGATGGCAAAAAGAGCGCGCGTCAGAACAAAAGTCACCAATAAGCGCGGACTGCCCTTTGTCCTGCGGAAATGCCGGGGCAGAGCCGGACTGCTTGCCGGCGCTGCTGCCGGCGTGATTTTGTTGGTGGTGTTATCGCAATTTCTCTGGTCGTATGAGATTGTCGGCGCGAATCACGTCAGCGAACAGGCAATCCGCGACGTGCTCGCGCAAAACGGCATTGTCCAGGGCGTTTCCAAGGCGTCAATCGACGTAGAACAAGCTGAACGCGCCAGTTTGCGCAAGCTCGATACACTCAGCTGGATGAGCGTGAATATCCAGGGCTGCACTGCCTGTGTGGAGGTGCGCGAAAAGGACAAAAAGCCGGACATCAAGAGCCTGAATCCGGCGAATATCAAGGCGTCGCGCGACGGCGTGATAAAAGAAATCCGCGCCCGTCAGGGCTTTACGCAGGTGCAGAAGGGCAGCGGCGTCATCAAGGGGCAGCTGCTCGTCAGCGGTATCAATCCGACCAAGCAGGGCGGCACGCGCTATGTTCGCGCCGACGCGGATATTATGGCGGAATACACGGAAGAAAAATCGTTGAACCTGCCGAAGCAGTTTGATTATTATTCTATATCAGAAAATAAAATTGACCGCCGGCGCCTGAAAATCCTCTGGCTGGAGCTGCCCGCAAGCCTGTCCTTTGGCGGATTTGAGCACACCGCCTATACCTTCCGCGAGGAAGCGCTGCAAATCGGCGGAAAAACGGTGCCGCTGTCACTCAGAACCGAGACGGCATGTGAGCTTACCTTGCAGACCGTCAGCCTTTCAAAAGCGCAGGCGGAGCGCGTATTTCGCCGTCATTTGTTGCTCATGGAGCTGTTTTGTCAACCTGATACCAAGGTCGTCAACCGTCAAATCACGGTAAAAGAAACAAAGGCAGGATATTCTTGCACTGCGATTTGCACAAATTGCGAAAATATTGCCCAAACCGCAGAATTTAGCGTGACAGAATAAACAAAATATGGTATACTACTTTTATACTAAAAATAAGGGAGTGAAGAGTATGCGAATCCTCTGTATCGGCGACGTTGTCGGCAGCATCGGCTGTCGTTTTTTAAGAAAGCATCTTCCGGCGCTCAAGCGCGTGAAGGGCGTCGATTTTGTCGTTTGCAACGGCGAGAATTCCGCTGACGGCAACGGGCTTACCCCGGTGTCGGCACAGCACTTGTTTGACAGCGGTGTGGACGCGATTACCCTGGGCAACCATGCCTTTCGCCGCAGGGAGGTTTTCGCCTTACTCGACGAAAGCCCGTTCATCGCGCGTCCGGCGAATTTTCCGGGAAATACCGCGCCCGGCAAGGGGCTCATCAATGTGGACACCGGCAGGCGAGTTGTTTCTATCATCAACCTGATGGGCAACCTGCAGACCGAGGACGGACTGGACAACGCCTTTTATACTGCCGACAAGCTGATTGAGCAGGCGCAGGGCAACATCATATTGGTCGATTTCCACGCTGAGACCACCAGTGAAAAGCGCGCCATGGGCTATTATCTCGACGGCAGGGTGACGGCGGTGTTTGGCACGCACACCCACGTCCAGACCTCCGATGCGCAGGTGCTGCCGCAGGGCACGGGCTACATCACCGACCTAGGCATGACCGGCACGATTCATTCGGTGCTCGGCGTCAAGACCGACATCATCGTCAACCGCTTCAAAACCCACCTTCCCGGTCGTTTTGATCTTGCCAGCGGCGACTGCAAGCTGGAAGCGGCGCTTTTTGAGGCGGACGACAAGACCGGAAAGTGCATTTCTGCTGAAAGTCTGCGGATAGAGTGACAAAAATTTTATGATTTCTACGCTATTTGACTATTGAAAAAAGCGTTTCTTTCTAGTATAATAGTACTGTTTGATAGTGTAACCATTTCGATGACAATAGTAAAAGGACGTGTATTTCCATGATAAACGGTGAGCAGCTCAGGCTGGCTATTATCTCCGGTGCGCATAATATCAGCGCGCAGAAGAATCACATCAACGATCTCAATATCTTCCCGGTTCCCGACGGCGACACCGGCACCAATATGTCCATGACGGTCATGGCGGCGGCGACCGCACTGGAGGATTACGAAGGTACGAATGCCGGCGAGGTTGCTGAGCTTGCGGCAAAGGCAATGCTCCGCGGCGCCAGAGGCAACTCCGGCGTTATCACCTCCATTCTGTTCCGCGGCTTCGGTCAGGGACTCAAGGGCATGGAGGAAGTCAACGGCAAGAATATCGCCGCGGCGCTGGGCATCGGCGTAGACGCCGCCTACAAGGCAGTTACCAAGCCTGCCGAGGGCACGATTCTCACCGTAGCCAGAATGGCGTATGAAGCCGGCGCGGAAGCCGCCAAGCACAATTCCGATCCCATTCACGTATGGCAGACGATTGTCAACAAGGCAAATGACGCGCTTGCGATTACCCCCGAACTATTGCCTGTGCTCAAAAGAGCAGGCGTTGTCGACGCGGGAGGCAAGGGACTTTGCTCTATCTTTGAGGGCATGCTCACTTACCTGCGTGACGGCGAGGTCGTTCCCTATGAGGAGGAGACCGCGGCGGCTCCCACGATTGAAACCTTCGAGAGCGCGGCGGCGGAGTTTGACGATGATATCGAGTTTACCTACTGCACCGAGTTCATTGTCGGCAGAGACCCTGAGATTGCGACCGATCCGGAGGAGCTCCGCGATTATCTCAAAAATATCGGCGACTGCGTTGTCGTTGTCAACGACGACGAGATTATCAAGGTGCATGTGCACACCGAAACTCCCGGCGTCGCGCTGACAAAGGGACTGGAATTCGGTCAGCTCCTCACCGTCAAGGTCGAGAACATGAAGGAGCAGCATAAGAACGCCAAGAAGAAATCCAAGAAAAAGAAGGCGCCCAAGGAGAAGTTCGAGTTTGCCGAGCCGACCGAGGAATTCGGCTTTGTCGCGGTTGCGGCAGGCGAGGGCATGAAGAACCTCTTCAAGGAGCTCGGCTGCTTCAACGTTGTATCCGGCGGACAGAGCATGAACCCCAGCACCGACGACATCTATGAGGCGATACTCGCAACGCCCGCAAAGAATGTCATCGTGCTTCCCAATAACAAGAATATCATTCTCGCAGCGGAGCAGACACGTCCGATGGTGACAGACAGAAACGTCGTGATTGTACCCACCAGAACGATTCCGCAGGGCATGACCGCGCTGCTCAACTTCGATCCTGAGATTTCCGCAGAGAGCAACGCCCAGCTGATGCTGGAAGCAGCCCGTCACGTTGGCACTGGTCTGGTTACCTTCGCGGCGCGCAACAGCGAATTTGACGGCAAGAAGATTAAGGAAGGCGACATCATTGCCCTCGAAAACGGCAAGCTCACCATGACGGAGAAAAGTCCGGTCAAGGCGCTTGTCAAGCTCGCCAAGAACATGGTCAAGAAGGACACCTCCTTCCTGACGCTGATTTACGGCGAGGATATCGAGGAGGAGGACGCGAACAAGGCGTTCGAGGAGCTGCAGGACAAGTTCGGCTCCCGGATTGACGTTTCTCTTGTGCAGGGCGACCAGCCGGTCTACTACTTCATTCTCAGCGTAGAATAATCATCATAAAAACGGTCAGTGTCAGTGCTTATCACCGCGCACTGACCGCGTTTTTTTAGTTGTCAGTCAGC
>CAMVTS010000081.1 GCA_947170465.1 uncultured Clostridia bacterium | reverse complement strand
GAATTTTTTTCTAAGCATTTTTTAGCTTTACTACTTGACTTTTGTTTGCAGGTCTGTTACCGTAATTCCCTGAAACTTGCGAAGGAATATCAATGCGAAACCGTTGCGTTTCCGCTGATTTCCGCGGGTGTGTACGGCTATCCCAAGGACGAAGCGCTGAGAATTGCCGTCAGCGAAATTAGCCGTTTCCTCCTTGAAAATGAGATGACAGTCACGATTGTTGTCTACGACAAGCAAAGCTTTCAAATCAGCAAAAAGCTGATTGCCGACATCCGCGAATATATTGACGAGCGATATATCGACGAGCATTTTGTAGCACGCAGCAATATTCTTTATTCTGACGGGAACTTTCCGAAACAATCATCCGCAAATCTACGTGATGTAGTCAGCAGTGTGGACGAGAGCTTTTCGGAAATGCTCCTGCGCAAAATTGACGAAAAAGGAATGACCGATGCACAGTGTTACAAGAAAGCCAACATCGATCGCAAGCTATTCTCGAAAATCCGCAATAATCCCAACTATAAACCGAGCAAAGCAACTGCGATTGCCTTCGCTATCGCGCTCGAATTGTCGCTGGATGAAGCGACAGACTTACTCTTAAAAGCCGGTTACGCGCTCTCGCCGAGCAGTAAGTTTGACGTCATCGTTGAATACTTCATCCGCTATCAGCGGTATGATATTTTTGAAATTAACGAGGCGCTGTTTGAATTCGACCAGCCGTTGCTGGGCGTGTAAATAAAGCAGGAGGATTTTTATGCCGTACAAAGAAAATGAGTCAATTGACATTGTGTTTGAGCAGGACAACAACCGCAGCGCCGCCTATACGGACGGTAAACAGGTTGGTGAGTGTGAATTCAGCGTTTCGGAAAAAATCTGGACGATAACCCACACCGGCGTTCGCCCGGAATACGGCGGAAGAGGGATCGCAAAAAAGCTCGTGTTGTGCGTCATAGAAGCTGATCGTGCCAATAACGCTAAATTTGTACCCCTTTGCTCCTATGCCGACAAGGTTATGTCGGATAAAGAGGAGTTTAAGGACGTACTCTGATAAACAGATAAAAACAGCTTCCTCCGTTTTTCGGGTATTGAATTCATAGCAGAATCGTGTTACAATTTAGCCAAAGCAATACGGCTTTTGCGGCAGCGTACATCTTTTTTTTCAAAGGACGGACAGCGAGTCGCTGTTTGGAATTGATACTGAGCGATATTTACCGCAAATCTGCTTCACAGAATAAAAAATCACTTCGTGATTCCGAAACTCAGCTATGCAGCTTTACGGACATTTTAGTGCCGCGAAAGCCGTTATTCTTTTTGCTGTATCGGGTGGTGAAGGTATGCGGATAAAAAATCACACAATCACATTTGATAAGTGGGATAAGCCATTTGTCGAACGGTTCGGGAAGCAAAATGCCGCTGAAATGGTTTTGGATTTTAAATCGTGCCACCCCGCTCTGCCTTTTATTTATGATACATACCAGCTGGCGCATTATTTGAGAGTAGGCAGAAAAACGCTTTTTGATATTCTCAAGAATTGTGATGAGCATTATCATCTTGCGACAATCCCGAAGCGTTCGGGCGGTACGCGCGAGCTGTGCGTTCCCGACAAATTGCTGAAAAGTATACAGCGCTTCATTCTGAAAGAGATTCTTGTGCATTTGCCTGCTTCCCGTTATGCAACCGCGTATTTCCAAAATTCCAAGCTGAAAGATAACGCTGCACCTCATGTCGGACATCGTTATTTGTTAAAGTTGGATTTGTCTGACTTTTTTGGCAGTATCCGTTTTAATATGGTATTTTCGGCAGTGTTTAACACCCGTTTTTTTCAAAGCAAATCGACGCTGTTTTAACCTCTCTGTGCTGCAAGGGCGACACGCTTCCGCAAGGCGCGCCGACCTCGCCTGTCATATCCAATTTGGTCATGAAACAATTTGACGACAACTTCGGTTCATGGTGTGAAGCAAAAGGATTGAACTATTCAAGATACTGCGACGATATTACCGTTTCCGGCGACAGCTCTCTTTATTCCGCCTATCGCAAGGCGAGCCGTTGGCTGACCGGCATGGGCTTTGAAATAAATGAGCGGAAAACACATTTTTTATCAAACGCCAACCGTCAAATGGTAACCGGATTGACCGTTAATGAAAAAATCAGCATTCCAAGCGATTACAAGCGAAAGGTTAGGCAGGAATTATATTACGCTCAGAAATTCGGTATAGAGAATGTGATAATTCACAAAGGGCTTGCGGATTTTATTATCGGCGGCAAAGCGGATATCGTAAAATATAAAGCTTATTTGCTTGGCAAAGTTAATTACATACTATCCATTGAACCGGATAACGCGTATTATGTTCAGGCGAGAGTTTTTCTAAATAAATGAATATGATATCAATTTAGAGAAAATCGCTATAAATTTTCCCAAATTGATGGTCTAAACGATTAATCAAAAGTCCAAACGATTACCCCATAAATCTAAATGATTGCCTCGAAAGTCTAAACGATAGCTTCAAAAGTCTAAATGATTACCCCAAAAACCTAAACGATAGCTTTGAAAGTCCAAACGATTACAAAATCACGGACATAAAAAATCCCCGCAAATGAGCCTGAAATTAGCTGATTTGCGGAGAGTATTATTTGCCTGTATTTCGAGAAATGGCTTATTTATGCGAAAAATAGGACTCAGAAATTGTATCATTTTCTGAGTCCATAGGTGGCAGGGGCAGTAAGATTCGAACTCACGGCACGCGGTTTTGGAGGTAATGTCAAGAATTCAAAAACCGCATAGATATGCCGATTTTAAGCAAAAATCAGAGCATCAACAGCCGCAGAAAACGGTTATTGATGCTCTTTTGATGCTATTGGTTATTCTGTAAAAGAAATATAGCGAAAGAAAAAGACGGTTGATGCTCTGAGTCAGTCGTAAGAAGGTATGCTGCGGTCAAAATTTGCGACGGAATAATCAAAGAAAACGGAAATCAAAGCGCAGTTTTTATTAGTTGACGGACTCCTCTGAAAAAGGTATTATAGTAGAAGAAAGCGCGAAAGAAGTGATACCGGTGAAAAAAGCGATAGCATTGTTTTTGACTGTTTTTGTGTTGTCTGTCATGGCGGCTTGTATGCAATCAGATAAAGAACAGCAACAAAATGCAACAGAAAAGGGGAATACAACGGTGGAGACTACTTCACAGCCTACCGCCAACGGAGAAATTTCCGCAGCGGAGTTTGACTTCCATTCAAAAACCGTGAAGCTGAACAGCGGCTATGAGATGCCGATACTCGGTTTGGGAACATGGACGCTGTCCAATGAGGAAGCGGAAAATTCGGTCTATCACGCACTGAAGGACGGCTACCGTTTGATTGACACCGCGCGTTACTATCAATGCGAAATAGGCGTTGGCAAGGGAATTCAAAAGGCGGTTTCCGAGGGCATTGTGAAGCGTGAGGATGTGTTTGTCACAAGCAAAATCATGCCCGGCGATTACGAACGCGCCGCGCAGGGGATCAACGACTCACTGCGGGATTTAGGGCTTGAATATATCGACCTGATGCTGATCCATCAACCCGGCAGCAATGATGAAGCGGTTTACAAAGCAATGGAGCAGGCTGTGCGCGACGGCAAAGTGCGATCCATCGGCATTTCCAACTATTACACGCCAGAAGCCTTTGACGAGGTGATGTCATACGCGCAGATACCGCCTGCCGTTATTCAAAACGAAAACCACATCTATTATCAAAATATCGCTTTGCAGGAATACGTCCGTAAATACGGCGTTGTGGTGGAGTCGTGGTATCCGTTCGGCGGCAGAGGTCACACGTCAGAGAATTTTAACAATGAGACGGTCACGGCGATTGCCAAAAGTCACGGCAAAACTTCTGCTCAAATCATACTGCGCTGGCATTTGCAGGCAGGCTATATCGCCATTCCCGGTTCTTCCAATCCTGAGCATATCGCCGAGAATTACCGTATTTTTGACTTTGAACTGAGCAATGATGAAATGCGGCAAATCGCGGCGGTCAATAAAAATCAACGTTATGAGAATTGGTGACAGTATAAAAAGGAGGTTTACCATGAAAAGAATTCTTGCGTATGGCGATTCCAACACATGGGGCTTTGACCCCGAAACATGGGGGTCTGTCCCGATGACATTAGAGCGGTATCCCGAAGATATCCGCTGGACAGGATTGCTGCAAAAAGCCCTCGGAAAAGACACGCTGGTACTTGAAGAAGGCTTGTGTGGCAGAACGACCGCTTTTGATGATGAAGAATGTGACGGAAGGAACGGTCTTGCAACATTACCGGCTATACTGAAAGCAAATCAACCGATTGACGCGGCAATCATTATGCTTGGTACTAACGACTGTAAAAGCGCTTTTAACGCTTCGTCAAAGGAAATCACGGCATGCTTGGAGCTGTGCCTTAAAAAGCTCCTTGATGTTGTTGCCCCTGAAAACATCTTGCTGATTTCTCCGCTTTATCTTGAAACGGCGGCTTTTGATTTTGGCTTTAATGACCGTTCCATTGCGGTGAGCAGAGAGTTGAAGCAGGATTACAAGGAATTGGCGGATAAATACAATACTGCTTTCCTCGCCGCGTCTGATGTCGCTATAGCGAGCAGCTTAGACGGACAGCACCTGACAGAGGAAGGTCACCGCGCGTTGTGTGAGGCTGTTTTGAAAAGTATTATTTCAATGAATATAAGAAAATAGTGTTCCGTGTGTTGATATAAACGAAATATAGTTGTGGTTGTTGGAATTTATTCTATCGGTCGGTTTTCTGTTCCCCATGTGCAGAGCTGATCCAGCACTTTCATCAATGAATGACCGCGCTTTGTCAGGATGTACTCAACTTTTGGAGGTATCTCAGGGTACATCTTTCGATTGATCAGACCGTCACGTTCCAATTCCTTCAATGTTTGACTCAGCGTTTTGTCAGCCGCATTACCGAGATATCGGCGCATTTCATTGAAGCGTACAGGCTCGTACTCCATTAAACAGTACAGAATAATAGGTTTATATTTTCCCGAGATCAAAGACAGCGTGTAGCTGTATCCGGTATCGCTGAATTTTTCTTCCGATATTTTTCTTCCGTTCATACGCTTACCTCAAAGTAAGTACCTAACAATAATGTCAGTACTTGTTTTCTTTATGATATCATGTTATCATTTCTATTGAAAGAAGTCAATATTATTTATTACTTGGAGGTTATTATGATGAAAAAAGTTCTTGCTTTATTGATGACGTTTGTCCTGATTTTTTCGCTCGCTGCCTGCGGTGGAAATGCCGGCACATCAAAAGAAGAATCCGGCAGTAAAACCATTGAAACCCCTTCTGTAAGCGGTAAATCACTTGTTGTGTACTTTTCTCGAACAGGAGAGCAGGATAAGGTCGGCGTAATCGAAAAGGGCAATACAAAGATCGTTGCCGAGATGATTGCCGAAAAGGTCGGCGCCGATACCTTTGAGATCGTTCCGAAAAACGATAATTATCCCATGACGTTTGACGCGCTTTGCGATGTTGCGAAGGAAGAACAGAACAATAACGCGCGTCCCGAGATAAAAGATTCCGTTAAAGACTTTGACACCTACGATACTATTTATCTCGGCTACCCGATCTGGTGGGCTGATCTTCCGATGATTTGCTATACTTTCCTTGAAAGCTATGACTTTAACGGTAAGACAATCGTTCCGTTTTGCACGCACGAAGGCTCTGCCGATGCGAACACTCAGAAAAAGATACAGAGCGCTGTTCCTAATGCTACGGTAAAGGAGGTTTTTGCTGTACGCGGTCAGGATGCGCAGAATAATCAGGATGAAGTAAAGAAGCAAATTGAAGATTGGTTAAAATAATCCGGAGGAACTATGAAAATATTTATTGCGGGAGCGACAGGCAGAGTCGCCAAGTGTGTCATTGAGAATTTAACTGCCGACGGTCATACCGTTTACTGCGGAAGCCGTCATGCCGATAGTCTTACCGAAACGGAATATATAAAGCCTGTTGTTTTTGATCTGCATTTCAGCAAAAACGAAATGGCGGAAATCATCAAGGATATGGACGCTGTATATTTTCTTGCCGGTTCGCGCGGAAAAGATCTTTTGCAGACAGACGCGTTCGGCGCGGTCAAGCTGATGCAGGCGTGCGAGCATGTCGGGGTTAAGCGCTTTGTGATCCTCAGCTCTATTTTCGCTTTAGAGCCGGAGAAATGGGCAGAGGAAAAATCTCTGCAAAACATCACAAATTACAATATCGCCAAGTTCTTTGCCGACAATTATCTTGTAACGAACACTGACCTTGACTACACAATCATCCAGCCGAGCGTTCTCAAAGAGGAAGAAGGCACAGGCAAAATCGAAATTAAGCCCGACCATGACGGTTCTAACCCAATCCCCGATGTGGCAAAGGTGCTGTCAAGTGTTTTGACAATGAAAAACACATATAAAAAGGTCATTAAAATGCGTTCCGGAGATATGCCTATTGCCGGCGCGTTATCAAATATTTAAGCGAGGTAATGAAAATGAAAAAACCTTTAGGTTCCTTCCCGGGCGTTTATCCGATGCCTGTACTGATGGTAGCCGCATACGATGAAAACGGCAGGGTGAATGTGATGAACGCCGCGTGGGGTATGATCTGCGCTATGGACAAGATCGCTCTGTTCATCGACGAGGATCACAAGACCACACAAAATCTGCTGAAAACAAAAGCCTTCACCGTCAGCATCGCCGACAGGGAGCATGTGGACGTTGCGGACTTTTTCGGGATCGCGACTGGCAACAAAATGGCTGACAAGTTTGAGAGAACAGGCTATCACGCAGTAAAAAGCGATGTTGTCAACGCTCCAATCATCGACGAATTCCCCTATGTAATGGAATGTGAGCTTGCCGAGGTGATCAACACCGAGAATATGTATGCGATCGTCGGCAAGATCGTCGATACAAAAGCCGAAGAAAGTATCCTTGACGAGAAGGATAAGGTCGAGGTCGAAAAGCTGCAGGCTCTTATCTTCGACCAGTTTAAGCACGGCTACTATGTCAGCGGCGACAAGGTCGGCAAGGCGTGGAACGCAGGCAAGGATTTGATGAAATAAATTCTCGTTATTAAACCAACAGCTTTCGGTAAACGATGCCGGAAGCTGTTTTGCTTTAGCTATTTGTGCCATTCTCATCTTAGCAAAATCGGTCGCAGCTTTTCAAAGATAATATGGAAAAGTGTATGCTTTTGGCATATACTTTTTGGAAGAAAAACATTTGCTTAGTTTATTTCTGCGTGTTTTTTATATAGAAAAATATGTCTAAGGGTGATATAATCTATTCAAGGAGGGAAAAACAATGTTCAAATTAGCGAACAATTTTGAAATCGGACAGTATATAAAACAATTAATAAAGGAAAATCCAAAATTTCGCTCAAATCGCGATTTTGGAAAAGCCTGCCTTGAAGAAGAGAACTTGCCTCTAACAGAGTCTGCTATCAATACCAAATCCGGTCATATTTCAGAAATCACACGGGGCATAACAGCTATTCAAATCAAAGATTTACCTGCTTTCACCAAACTGCTTGACGTAAGCTGTGAGGATATCTTAAGCGCCGGAAAGGTTCGTTCTTATAACGAAAACCATATAACGAACTATAAACTTGCTGCTTCTCACGATGAAAAAACCTGGCAGTCCTATATAAACAACGAAGCGGAGTTTTTATTGAATCCCGATGAATACGATAAAACGATTCTCGATTACGCGTTTGAGTTTAAGAATTATCAATTATTAAAATATCTTGTGGATAATGAGTACATTTGGTTCGTTGAGCAAAATCCCGGAGAACAGTGCGGCATGGGTTTTTGTGGCGGCACATCTATCAAGCGCAGACCATTAGGAAATTCAAAAATAATGGAAGCGCAATTGACTGAAAATGACAGCCTCAGAAGGAAAATGATCGTTCTTGCAATCGAAAACAACGATGTCGATATGCTTAATGAATTCAGGGCGAGAGAGATCCCACTGATGTATCATAAACTACGCGGAACAGAATTAAGTGTGTATTATGATGAGGGTTTGATAGATGCTGCTTCACGCGCAAATAAATCTGTTTTGGATTATTTTTCGGAAGTAATCACGATAAAACCGGCACATGGGCAATCGCCTTTTCAATGCATGTATCCGTTCCTTGGAGAGATGATCGAAAGGCTGATAGAACAAAAGAATCCATACGCAGATACTGTTTTGAGAAGATGTATCGAGCATAACAAAAATACATATGAACAGGTAAATGAATTAAAATGCCGAGAATACGGAGAAGGAAAAAATGCGTACAGTATGTTCCGGCTGAATTTCTATCAGGACAATCATGTTATAGAAGCGTATGATATGAAACAGAATGACTTTATTGTAACGAATCTCATTCGTATCGATACGGCTTTGGATTCTGAGTTGATCAAAGAGCTAAATAGCTATTATGATAAAATCCTTGATATGGCAAGAGAGGAGGGCGATTATGTTTTTTGATGCAGAAGACGGCGATTTCGGCTTTGCTTTTTCCGATAACATAGGAATGGATTCTGACGGCAACATGATGATGCGCATGGGCGACAACATGGCAATGGACATGGACTCCGGCGAGCTGCACATGGTGTCCGGTTGGGACGATGATGATGACAATGACAATTTCGGTTTTCGTTCCTCGTGGGACGATGACGATGATTGGTAAATAAACGGTATATTTTAAGCGGACAGCCATATGACTGTCCGCTTTTCTGACGTTATTAACGTATCCTCACAATCTGGTCATAGAGCAAAATAAACCTGCTTATGATCTTTCTATCATCGTGGTAGTGTCCGAAGA
Source organism: uncultured Clostridia bacterium (assembly GCA_947170465.1). Lineage (GTDB taxonomy): Bacteria > Bacillota > Clostridia > Oscillospirales > Acutalibacteraceae > Ruminococcoides. Next base: position 111 of record CAMVTS010000081.1, on the reverse strand, counting down.
ACCAATTTCTAAAGGTGAGCCGCTGCGACAAGTCCTCAAAATACATGGTCAGCTTGTCGGGCTGCGTAAATCCGCCCATCAGCCATGAAACGATGGATTGCGGCGCGCAGT
>CAMVTS010000080.1 GCA_947170465.1 uncultured Clostridia bacterium | reverse complement strand
TTAATATAGGTTTTTAAGGTCTGAACCAAGTCGCAGTCCTCGGAAAGCTCCCTGCCGTCGCCCTTCTGAATCAGCTCGTCGCTGTAGCGGTAGTAGGCGTTGTAATAATCGGCACAGGTCTGCCACTCGTCCTTCTGACTGCCGGAGGGTTCCTTGGCGGTCAGGCGGTAGTCCTTCGTGAGCTTCCCGGTGAGCAGTGACGTAAACTTCTGCTGTCCGTAGACGTTGAGATGGTCGAGGTTGTAGAAATCGCGGTTCAAATCCAGTCCGGTTTCCTCAAAATTCAGCTCATAATTGAGATAATCGAATCCGTACTCGCGGACAATATCGCCCACGGTATTGCCGCGTTCAAAACGCGAATAGGTGCGCTTGACAACAATATGCGGAAAACGCGCGAACACGACGTTTGTGAGGTTCTCGCTCTTGCAAAAGCTCAGCAAATCGCGCAAGCCCTGCTCCTGCAGCGGCGTTAAAGGCGCCTTGCTGTTGGCGGAATCCTTGAGGGTGTCGTTCATGGGACGCTGCGTCTGCCGGAAAATCTTCGTCTCATTGAGCACGCCCTTGAGGTAGTTGTAGCCGCGCAGACGGTCGTTCCAGACCGTGCGCTGGTACTTCATGTTCTCCGGAAAGTCTGTCCACACACTGTGGTACTTGGCGACGGGAAACAGGTACTCGCCCTTGTTTGGCACGTTGTTCTGCCACATCCATTCCCATTTGTCGGGAACCGGCACATTGTCGGCGTAGTTGCGGAAGTTGGCTTCCTTGGTGACCTCCGTGTCGTCGTTATAAAGCGCGCCGTTGAGCTCAATTAAAATAACATCGGGCTTCTGGCGGCTGAGGATATTTTTGAGCTGGCTTTTGTAGTTGAGAATCGTGTTGGACTGCGTGGAATAGAGATAGCTGCGCACGCCGCTTTTCTGATAAGCATAGCCGGGCGCAAAATCGGAATACACCTCGCTGGCGCCCATCAGCACCAAATCGAGCGAGTCCTTCTCCTCCAGGTAAAAGCCCTTGACGCGCTGGCGGTTATGGTCGGCATGGCAGAGGACAAACTCCTGCAGCACACCGACGGTCAGCGCAAGCGCCAACGCCAGACATACCAGCTTGACGGCGCGTAGGATATTGCGTTTCATACCAATCTTCCTCTTCGGAAATTATACCTCGTAGAAATAGTCGATTTCAGTGACCTTGTCGTTGTCAATGAAGAACTGCAGGGATTTCTTGTCGCCGGCGCTGTAGCTGTAGTACTTGCCCTGCTGCTTGAAGTTGGTGCCGTAGGTCTCGGTGACCTTGGAAACAGCGTCTCCTACTACTACGCCCTTGGCGGTTGCGAGACTTGCGTCGGTGACAACAACCTCAGTGATGCGCTCCTTGCCGTCTGCGGCAGGATAAGTGTTGACAGTGAAGCCGTTATAGAAATATGTCTTGTCCTCGCCCTCGCCGTGGCAGCTCATCTGGGACTGAACGTCGTTGGGCTGTCCGAGCTTCTGAGTCAGGTCAGCCGCGTCGCTGTTGAGCTCAATGGCAGTGCCGTTGTAAACAAACTGAACGTCCTGAGCGGAAACAGCAGCAGCGTCCTTCTGCGCCTCGGTAGCGGCAACAGTGGTTGCTGCCTGAGAAGCCTGACCGGATGCGCCGGACTGACCGCCGCCGCAGCCTGCAAACGCAAACGCGGAACTGAGAACGAGTACAGCGGATGTTAACGCAAGAATTGATTTTTTCATCTTAATATACCTCCTGATTTCATGATAAAACTTCTTTTCCGATGGCACGAACTATTTGCCCGTGCCCTTATATCATACTGCTTTTTTGAAAAAAATGCAAGCAAAAGCGCAAAAAAACTCACTTTTCGTCGAACAGTATAAAAACAAAAAACCCGGCGGTGTCTTTCTATCAAAACACGTCGGGTTTTGAACGGCGCTTGCCGCTGGCTTTATGTTTAAAAAGTCCATTCCGGACTCAGCAGGAGCTTTTCAAATTGCTCCGGCGGCACCGGCGCTGAGAATAAGTAACCCTGAATCATGTCGATGCCCAGCTCCTTCAGCAGCTCATACTGGCGGTATTCCTCGACGCCCTCGGCAATGACCGGAACGCCCATAAAGGCGGCGATTTCGCCAACAAGCCCGACAACGCGGCAGTCCTTTTCGCTGTCGCAGATACGGCGGATGAAGCGCATGTCGAGCTTGAGCGCGTCAAAAGGCAGCGAGGTCAGCGTATTCAGCGAGGAATAGCCGGAACCGAAGTCATCCATTTCGATGTAGAAGCCGTGGCTGCGCAGTCGGGAAACGGCGTCAATCAGCTGGTCGTCGTCCTCGGTGTAGGCGGATTCGGTGACTTCCAGATGCAGCTCCTGTGGTTCCAGCTGTTCCAGGGCGACCAGCGAGAGCAGCTCGTCCTCCAGCTGTTCATCGTAAAGCTCAGTGCGCGAGACGTTGACGGACACCGGCAGGCTTATTCCGAACTGATCCTTCCAGCGGTGAATCTGCGCCGCTGTCTCGCTCCAGACATAGGAGTCCAGACGGCGAATCAGACCGTTTGTCTCAAACAGCGGAATAAACTCGCCGGGACTGATTCTGCCAAGCACCGGATGTTCCCAGCGAATCAGCGCTTCGGCGGCGGCAAGCACCGGACGCTCGCCTGTGATGTTATATTTCGGCTGGAAATAAACCTTGAACTGCTTTTCCTTCATTGCCGCGTCCATCTCGCCGATAAGCTGCTCATGGTAAAGCTCACGGCGGTACATGTGGTTGTCATAAAAATAGCAGGCGGATTGATAGCCGGCATGGTGCATATTGCAGACGTGCAGGGCACGGTCAAAACGCTGCGCTACGCTCACGGAACGGTCAGCTTCGGGATAAACGCCCATGCGCACGCTCAGCGTCGCCTGTCCCATCGCCTGACAAATCGCTGTCGTCAGGCTGTCAAGCACCTCCTGCCAGCTCTCCCGATGCGGCATGTAGAGCAAAAACACATCCGCCTCACACCGGCAGGCGATGCCGGCGCCTTGCACCAGACTCCGTATATATTCCGCCGCCGCGCAAAGCACCTCGTCTCCCCTGCTTCGTCCGCCGAGGGCGTTGACAAGGTGAAAGCGGTTAATGTTGAGCGCGACCGCGTCCATGCTGTCATCCGGATGATAGAGGTCGTAGCGTTCGCAGTACTCCTGGAAGAACTCGCGCGTGTACAGTCCTGTCAGCGCGTCGGTCTCGGTGGCACTGATGATACCGCTGTCCTCGGCGAGCTTGATGGAACGGCTGACGCGCGCCCGGATGACCTCGGGCATGTCGTAGGGCTTCGGGATAAAGTCCGCCGCACCGGCTCTCAGACTGCGCACCTCGGCGGTCTTGTCTGCCGTGAGCACAATGATCGGTATGCGGCGCAGCTGGTCGTCAGACTGGATGACGTCCAAAAGCTGAAAGCCGTCCATCACCGGCATGAGCAAATCCAGCAGTATCAGCGATATGGTTTTTGGCTGACGGCGGATGGTTTCCAGTGCGGTCTTGCCGTTTTCGGCATAGAGCACCTCGTAATCGTCGCCGACAATCTTGCCGAGAATACGGCGGTTAATCATTTCGTCGTCCACAATCAGGACAGTGCGTTTGTTCAGTACAGGCATATCGATTTCCTCTCTTGCGAAAACAGTCACCCTCAGGAATAGGATGACTGTTGATGCAGGTAGTTTTTCTTTTGCTGGTACAAAGCGGCGTCCGCCGAGGCAATCAGCGCCATCAGCTCTCCCTGCGAGGAGACGCTGCCGCTGACGCAGCCAAAGGCGCAGCCCAGCCGTTTGTCAGACAATTCTATCCGGTAGCGGGCAAGCCGGTTGTTGACCTTCTGCATGGTGTGCTCTATCATATCGGTGGTGGCTCCCGGAAAAATAATCAGGAATTCATCGCCGCCGTAGCGGTAGATAAATTTATCCGGAAAATTGGCGAGCAGCACCTCGGCGACGTGACGAAGCACATCGTCTCCCTTCTGGTGGCCGAAGGTATCGTTGATTTCCTTGAATTTGTTGATATCCATCATGCAGACGCAGACGTCTCCGTCCAGATAGTCCGGCATATCCTCGCTGAGCGCGTGACGGTTTTTCAGGCGCGTCAGGCTGTCGTGGTTCGCAATCTGGCTGAGCGATTCGTTGAGCTTGCGAATCTGGTTTTTCTTGGCGATATTGCTGACGTTGAGGTTATAGTTGGCAACAGCCCCGGCGACCGACAGCACCACATGCATCATATAATTGTAGGCGTTGAGCATGCCCTGCCGGACAAACAGCTCCAGAAACAGGAAGTAGCCGACGCAGCCGACGGTCAGCAGCAGCGTGCTGACAATCGGACGCATCCGGACAAAAATCACTACACACAACTCCACCGTGAAAAAGGTGAGTATCTGCTGTCCTCTGACGAAGGTGCTTGTTGAAGCAAACATACCCCAGAGCAAAAAAAGGGAGGCAAAAACCACCACAAAAGCCACCACAGCGGGATGGCGCTTCCGGATATCGTCATCCGAGCGCCTCATTCTGCCGGAAATAATCATCATCGCGATAAAGAGCAGAATGCTCACGCCCACGTTCAACGCGGACGACATGACACGGATATCGCCGAGATTATGACGGTTCAGAATGAGAAAGACGATCAGCGCGATGGTCTGGAGCGCCAATACGACCGAGCTGACGAAAAAAATGCTTTTCAGGTTGGCGGTATCTATTTCAAAATTGGTTTCCTCGTCAATGGCGGGAAACATATAATCTAAAAACTTGCGTTTCAGTTTTTTCATAGCATCATCTCATTCGTTTCAAAAACGGTTTCTTAATCTATAATATAACTCCACGATGTTTCTTTATATTATATCATAAAATAATGACAATTCAACCAAAAGCATACATGTAAATAGGATTTTGTAAGGTATCACAATTACACCCTGCACCCGAAGCGAAATTTTTCGTAATTTTATTTGCTATTGCAATCGTTTATTTATCCGGTTATAATAAATTAATACTAATTCCTGATAGAAAGTAGACTTATATTTTGAGAGGATATTTTTCGCAAGACAAGGCGGAGGACGCGGCAAGGCTGGCGCCTTGCAAGGACGACAACGCAGTATTGCGGAAAATAGACCGCAAAGATTGTCTACTTTTTATTAGGTATTAGTATAACACCCGAAAAAGGAGAAACTTGTATGAATACTCATGGTGAGCTGGCTTATCAGCTCTTTTTGGAAGGCTACAACTGCGCGCAGGCGGTGTTCTGCGCGTTTGAGGACGTGACCGGCATTGAACGGCAAACGGGCGCGGCGCTCGCCTCCTCCTTTGGCGGCGGGCTGGGCAGAATGAGAGAGGTCTGCGGCGCAGTCAGCGGCGGCGCCATGGTGCTGGGAATCCTGAAAGGCTACAGCAATCCCAAGGACAGCGAAGCAAAAAAGGCGCACTATCAGTTGGTACGCGATTTTGCCGGAAAATTCAAGGCTGAAAACGGCTCCTTTATCTGCCGTGAGCTGCTCAGCGGCGTGAGCGTCACGCCCGGCGGCAATCCCGAGGAACGCACAGCGCAATACTACCGGAAACGCCCCTGTCCGCAGCTTGTACGTCAGGCGGCAGAGATTCTGGACGAAATGCTCACAGAGAGCGCGTAATTCTGGCTGCAAATGGCGGGTTTGCGTTATTTTTATCGGGAATTATCAGGTTTTTGACATAATTTGACTTGACGTTTGGCGTTCTCTCGTCTATAATTAACATAGAGAAAGCTGTAACCTCTCGGATTTGGCTTTCAATAACACCAAGGAGGAAATGCTTATGTATTACACATCAGAAGTAACCAATATGTGTCCTGTGGCTAAGGGCGCATATCATGGTCCTGCTCCCATCCCCGAAGAGGGCAAGTGGGTTCAGGCAAAAGAAATCAAGGACATTTCGGGCTTTACTCACGGCATTGGCTGGTGCGCACCGCAGCAGGGCGCCTGCAAGCTGACGCTCAACGTAAAGGACGGCATTATCGAAGAGGCGCTGGTTGAGACCATCGGCTGCTCCGGTATGACCCACTCCGCCGCAATGGCTTCCGAAATCCTGATTGGCAAGACGCTCCTCGAGGCGCTCAACACCGACCTCGTCTGCGACGCAATCAACACCGCTATGAGAGAGCTGTTCTTACAGATTGTTTACGGCAGAACCCAGAGCGCGTTCTCTGAGGGCGGTCTGCTCGTCGGCGCTTCCCTGGAGGACCTCGGCAAGGGTCTGCGTTCCCAGGTCGGCACCATGTTCGCCACCAAGGAAAAGGGTCCCCGTTATCTGGAGATGACCGAGGGCTACTGCACACGCATCGCGCTCAACGCGGATGACGAAATCGTCGGCTACGAGTTTATCAGCCTCGGCAAGATGATGGACTTCATCAAGGGCGGCATGGACGCTAACGAAGCGCTTGAAAAGGCAAAGGGTCACTACGGTCAGTTTGACAACGCTGCCAAGTACATTGACCCGCGTCAGGAATAAGGAGGTGTGCAGCATGAGTTTATTTGAAAACTACGAGAGAAGAATTGAAAAAATCAACGGCGTTCTGGCACAGTACGGCATCGCTTCTGTTGAGGAAGCGCGTGAAATCTGCAAGGAAGCCGGCTTCGATCCCTATGAAATCGCCAAGGGCATTCAGCCCATCTGCTTCGAGAACGTTTGCTGGGCTTACTGCGTAGGCGCTGCTATCGCCCTGAAGGCAGGCGCAAAGAACGCTGAGGAAGCTGCCAGATACATCGGTATCGGTCTGCAGAGCTTCTGCATCGACGGCTCCGTCGCTGAGAACCGCAAGGTTGGTATCGGCCACGGCAATCTCGCCGCCATGCTCCTGAGCAACGAGACCAAGTGCTTCGCGTTCCTCGCAGGCCACGAGTCCTTCGCTGCCGCAGAAGGCGCTATCGGTATCGTCCGCAACGCGAACAAGGTTCGCCAGCAGCCGCTGAGAGTTATCCTCAACGGTCTTGGCAAGGACGCTGCCCAGATTATTTCCAGAATCAACGGCTTCACCTATGTGCAGACCAAGTTTGATTACTTCACCGGCGACCTCGAAATCGTCAAGGAAATCCCCTACTCCGACGGTGAGCGCGCGAACGTTCGCTGCTACGGCGCTGACGACGTCCGTGAAGGCGTTGCCATCATGCACAAGGAAGGCGTTGACGTTTCCATCACCGGTAACTCCACCAACCCCACCAGATTCCAGCACCCCGTTGCCGGCACCTACAAGAAGGAATGCATCGAGCAGGGTAAGAAATACTTCTCCGTTGCTTCCGGCGGCGGCACCGGCAGAACCCTCCATCCCGACAACATGGCGGCAGGTCCCGCTTCCTACGGCATGACCGATACGCTCGGCCGTATGCACTCTGACGCGCAGTTCGCAGGTTCCTCCTCTGTTCCCGCGCACGTTGAGATGATGGGCTTCCTCGGCATGGGCAACAACCCGATGGTTGGCGCTACTGTTGCTGTGGCGGTTGCTGTTCAGAACAGCTTGAAATAATTCTTTTTCAGAATTAATATAACAATAAAAATTCCCGGACAGTCCAAACGGATTGCCCGGGTTTTCTCATTTATTTTTTGCCTGCGGCGGATTCAGAGAGAGCACCGACATGGTACAGGATATCATCATGATAACCTGTACCGCCAGCAGCGGCAGCAAGCTCTTGACCGAAACCACGTCCGGAATAATACCGGGTGAATTCGCGGTGGTGACAAGCAGGGTGGAATGAAGCAGACGGCGCTTTTTATCCGTGCCGAACAAGCCCTTGTAGCCCTTCTGCGTGGAAAGGAACTTGTCCACGTCTTCGATTTCGGAGGCAATCATCTCCGGATCAATACCGAGAATCGTAATCGCCGCCAGCACGGACAACATGTAATTCTTGGTGATGTTCAGTCCGTGTTCTTTGAGCACGTTGAACAGCTTGATAAAAGCCTCGCTTTTCTCTTGGGATTCCCGGTCGGACAGCCCGAGAATCAGCGCGGCATTGCGGACATACTTTCCCTGCGCCAGGGTTTTGAGGGTGCGGTAGCAGCTCTCGACATCCTCAATCAGCGCGTCGTTTGTCTTTTCGGTAAACGCCATCAGCACCGCCAATACGCCGTCATCCTCCGAAATCAGGGCGCGGTGCGTTTGGTGCACGTACTGATACAACTCATGACCGCGCTCGATAATCTCGCGCGCGTTGCCGGGTTCCGCCAAATCGGCAAGCGTAAAGGCGGCAAATACAAGCCGGTCGCACGGCGCAAAATATTGCTTGAGCAGCTGGTAATACTCCTCCGCCTGACGACGTTTTTCCTCCGGATTATCGGAAAGCGCCAAAATACAGGAAACAAGCGCGTACATATTGCCGTGGAAGCGCTTGTACGTTTTAGATTCCTCCTTGACAATCTGTTTGCAATGGAGCAGCTTCTGCTCATCAGCCGGTATATTGTGGGCGCAGTACAAATTCGCGCACATCGGATAGATGGCGTCAGGCTGTGCCTTAAAGACGTTTTTCAGGATTCTCCTGTTCTCTATGAACTCGTTGCAGATTGCCTGGAGAGAGTATTCCAACGCAAAAGCCTCCCATAAGAATATTTATGCATTTTATTATAAATCATTTTACAGATAAAATCAATAGGTTTTTGGGAGATAAATCTCATTTTATTATCAGTCATTGAGCGGCTTTTGTCTAAATAAAACGAAATCAGGCGTTTAACGTAACAATTGTCCGTTATGATTCTTTATCTGTCACAAGCTCCCCCTGCCATGTGTTGATGCCGCCAAATTCGACGATATTCGTATAACCCATGGCGCTGAGCTTGGAGGAAGCCTCCTTGCTTCTTCTTCCGCTGCGGCAGTAGACCAGAATCAGCTGCGATTTGTCGGGAAGCTGCGGCAGCGGCTCGGTGCCGATGGTTTCGTTGGGAATACAAATAGCACCCGGAATGTGTCCCTGCGCGAATTCCGCCTCAGTGCGCACGTCCAGCAGGATATAATTGCTCTCGGCTTTCATCACGGACGCGGCTTCGTCCTGGCTGATCTGGCGGTAATTGCCGCCGGATGAACAGCCGGTCAGCAGCGCTATCAGGGCAAACAACAGCGCGGTCAG
>CAMVTS010000079.1 GCA_947170465.1 uncultured Clostridia bacterium | reverse complement strand
CAGTGTCAGTGCTTATCACCGCGCACTGACCGCGTTTTTTTAGTTGTCAGTCAGCGGATACCTAACCACTTATCACTTATCACTTACCACTTCCATTATGCCCTCACTTTACAAAACCCAGATTACCGCGCTTGCCGGTGTTGGCGCAAAGCGCGCAGAGCAGTTCCACAAACTCGGCGTTCAGTCGGTAGGAGATTTAATCAACTTCTACCCGCGTGCCTACGAGGACTGGAGCAGTCCGGTTAAAATTGAAGATATTTCCGAAGAAGGCATGGTCTGCATCAGGGCGGTGCTGGCATCGCCGATTTCCGACGCGATGATTGGCGGCGGACGGATTCTCTCGCGCGGCACGGTCTATGACGATACCGGCACGCTGAAAATCGTCTTTTTCAACAACCGCTACATCAGTCAGATGTTGACTTACGGGATAGAATACTTCTTTTACGGAAAAATAACCTTTGACAGCTACGGCGCACAGCTGGTGTCGCCGACCTTTGCGCCGGTGAGCGAAGGCACGCGGATCCATCCGATTTACCGCCAGACCGCCGGACTGACGAGCAAGACGATTGCCAATGCGGTCAAAAACGCGCTCAAAATGCTGCCGGAGCACATCGGCGACCCGCTGCCGGAGCAGGTGCGGCGGCATTTTGACCTCTGCGGACTGCGGCAGGCGCTCTGCGATATTCATTTTCCCAAGGATAGCACGGCGTTGGAAACAGCGCGCCGCCGTCTGGTGACAGAGGAGCTTGTCGTCCTCAATCTCGGCATGCGCAGCTTGCGCGAACACAGCCGTACGCTGACCGGCGTGCGTATCACGCAGGATTATTCCGCCGAATTTGAGCGGTTATTGCCCTTTGAGCTGACCGGCGCCCAGAAACGCGCGATAGCAGACTGCATTGCCGATATGACGGAAAAAACCGCCCAGATGAACCGTCTGGTGCAGGGCGACGTCGGCGCCGGCAAGACGGCAGTAGCCGCCTCTGTCTGCTATACCGTGATAAAAAACGGCTTTCAGGCGGCGTTTATGGCGCCGACCGAAATCTTAGCCAGACAGCATTTTGAGACCTTCCAAAAGCTCCTGAAAGGCTCCGGCGTGCAGATTGTGCTGTTGACCGGCGCGTTGAAGGAGAGCGAAAAAAAGCGCGTCCGCCAGTCGATTGCCGACGGCACAGCGCAATTGGTGATAGGCACGCACGCGCTGATAACCGATAAAACCGCGTTTTCCAACCTCGGCGTTGCCGTCACCGACGAACAGCACCGCTTCGGCGTGGCACAGCGCGCCAAGCTGCTCTCCAAGGGCGACAATCCGCATCTGCTCGTCATGAGCGCCACGCCGATACCGCGGACGCTGGGACTGATTATCTTCGGCGACCTCGACATTTCCGTCATAGACGAGCTGCCCCCGAACCGCAAGCCGGTAAGGACTGTCTTACGCGGCGGCAAGGACAGGGAAGGCGTGTTCCGCTTTATCCGTGAGGAAATTGCCCGCGGACGGCAGGCGTATATCGTCTGTCCGCTGGTCGAGGAAGGCGAGCTGGACAACGTCGCTTCGGCGCAGGAATACGCTGCCGAGCTTATGCTCAGTCATTTCCGCGATATACCCGTCGGCATTGTCCACGGACAGCTCAAGCCCGATGAAAAGGAAGCGGAGATGAACCGCTTCGCGAATAACGAAACCAAGCTTCTTGTCGCGACCACGGTCATTGAGGTCGGCGTGGACGTGCCCAACGCCTCGGTGATGATGATAGAAAACGCCGAGCGCTTCGGGCTTTCTCAGCTTCATCAGCTGCGCGGCAGAGTCGGCAGGGGAAAGGCGCAGTCCTACTGCGTGCTGATTTCCGACAATTATTCCAAGCTGACGCGCCAGCGCCTGGAGGTGCTCTGCGCTACCAACGACGGCTTCAAAATTGCTGACGAGGATTTGAAAATGCGCGGCCCCGGCGACTTCTTCGGTGAGCGGCAGCACGGCTTGCCGCAGCTTGCCATCGCGGATTTTGCAGACACGAAAAGCCTGGAGCTTTCGCAAAAAATCGCGGATTATATACTGTTTATCTACAAGGATTTACGCTGCGATGACCTGCGGCTGCTCAAAGCCGAGATTGACCGGCTCTTTGACCGCGGCGGCCGCAATACGCTTAACTAGGAGAGAATATGAAAAGAATTTCTGTCAAGATAATCGCCGCGCTCTGTGCGCTCTGCACACTGCTGATGATTTCTGTACCGAATGTCGGCGCGATTACCTTCACGCCGAATATCAACATCCGTTCCGAGGCGGTGCTGATGGTGCACCGTGACATCGGACAGGTGGTTTACGAGAAAAACGCCGACGAAAAGCGTTATCCGGCTTCCACCACCAAAATCATGACCTTTATCGTCGCCTACGAGCACATTCCGGATTTGGACAACACCCAGATACCCATTAAAAAGGCGGTGCTCGACAAGCTAAAGGGAACCGACAGCTCGGTTGCCGATTTGGCGGAACGCGTCGGCAAAACCATGTCCGGCATCGACCTGATGTACAGCATGATGGTGCCGTCCGGCAACGACGCGGCGCTGACGCTGGCGGATTACGTCGGCGGCGGTGATACCGACAAGTTTGTGCAGATGATGAATGACAAGGCGGACGAGCTCGGCTGTGAGAACACCCATTTCGCCAATCCGGACGGTCTGCACGACGACAATCATTACACCACGGCGCGCGACCTCTACAAAATCACGACCTATGCCATGACCTTGCCGCGTTTCATGGAGATTTGCAACACCACGCGCTACTTCTGTCAGGGTGACGAATATCCGCTGATAACGACCAACTACTTAATTGACAACAGTACACAGTACTACTACACTTACGCCGAGGGTATCAAGACCGGTACCACCGACCAGGCAGGCCGCTGCCTGGTCACCACTGCCACCGCCGATGGAAATTCCTACATTCTGATTTTGCTCGGAGCCCCCTACAAGGCAGGCGAGCAGGAGGAGTATTATACCTTTATCGACGCGGCGGCGCTTTTCCGCTGGGCACTGGTCGATTTGGAGTTACAAACCGTCAAGTCCAGCTCCACTCCGATTTGTGAAAAAAAGCTCAAGCTAGCCTGGGGCAAGGACACAGTGACGCTCGTCCCGGAAAAAGACCTCAACGCGATTATGCCCAGCGGTCTTAAGCCCGAGGAAATCGTCGTCGAAACCGAGGTGGACGAGGTGCTCGAAGCGCCGATGAAAACCGACACCCCGGTCGGCAAGGCAGTCGTCTATTATGTCAATTCCAAAACCGGCGAGAAGCAGGCGCTCGCCACCGTCAACCTTGTTCCGTCGGAAAATATCGACCGCAGCGCCCTGCTCGCGGTACTCGACGTGATTGGCACGATATTCAAATCCTATTGGTTTATCGTGGTGTTTGCGGTGATTGTCCTGATTGTCGTCGTTTACATGATTGTCTCCAAGATTCACCGCCGACGTCAGCGCGAGAGAAGGAAAGTCAAAAAATACCGCAAATTCTGATAACAAAGGACGCGCACCGGCGCGTCCTTTTGCTCATTCAGTTACAGTATTGTAAAGAAAATCCTCTTGTCAAATTGTCCGTTATTGTGTTATAATTGCTTTATAGAAATATATTTCCCGGAGGGATTCGATGAAATGTCCGTATTGCGGCTTTGAGGAAAGCAAGGTTATCGACTCGCGCTCAGCGGATGACGGCGAGAGAATCCGCCGCCGCCGCGAATGTCTGAAATGCGGCAAGCGTTTTACTACCCATGAGGTGATAGAAACCGTACCGATTATCGTGGTGAAGCGCGACAAATCACGCGAGGTGTTCGACCGCAACAAGCTCACAGCCGGTATTTTGCGCGCCTGCGAGAAGCGCCCGGTGTCGCTCAAACAGATTGAGGGTATGGTTGACCGCATTGAAGCCAAGCTGCAGAGCATGCTTGACCGTGAAATCACCACGATGCAAATCGGCGAGTTTGCTATGGAGGAGCTGAAAAGCGTCGACGAGGTGAGTTATGTGCGCTTTGCCTCGGTATACCGCCAGTTCAAGGACATCAACACCTTCCTTGAAGAGCTCAACAAGCTGCTGACAGAAAAACAATAACGCTTCGCGATTGTGAAAAAATCCCGGACAGACCGTAGGGAACTGCCCGGGATTTTTCTGTTGTAGAATTATGCGTATTGCTTTGCGGCAGCCACCGCCAGACGGTCGCAGCGCTCATTTTCCGGATGACCGGCGTGACCCTTTACCCAGTTGACGCGGACGGTGTGCTTTTCACAGAGGTTCAGCAGCCGTTCCCAGAGGTCGGGATTGAGCGCCTTTTCCTTTTTATTGCGCATCCAGCCGTTGGCGCGCCATTTTTTTGCCCAACCCTGCGTCAGCGCGTTGCAGACGTACTGTGAATCACTGTACAGATTGACCTCGCACGGCTCTTTGAGCGCTTCGAGCGCAAAAATCACCGCGCAAAGCTCCATGCGGTTGTTGGTTGTTTCGGCTTCACCGCCGGAAAGCTCCTTTTCGTGTCCGTTATACCGCAGCACAGCGCCCCAGCCGCCGGGGCCGGGATTACCGCTGCAGGCGCCGTCCGTAAAGATATCGACTGTTTTCATAAGTATCCTCCTGAACCGATAAGAGATAAGCCGGCTTCTATTTTGGCACAAAAGCGCCGCGAGTGCAAGTGTTTCGGAGAAATTTGGAAAAAATATTTATAATTCCCGCAACGACTTGACAGAACCTCCCATTTAGGGGTACAATATACAATGTATATGTATATTAGGAATCGTATGTGAAAACGATTTTTTATATAATATTGAACGGAAAAATCTTAAGAACTACGGAGGTAATTTAGTGAGTACAAACCGCAAAAAGCAAACATTTAGGTCGAAGGACAGACCGTACTCCAAGAGCAGCTTCAAATCCAATTCAAAGTCCAAGCCGAAGGCAAGACAGGGGAAGATGCCGAAAAAGGCGGAAAAACCGTCAGTCCGGGTCTCTTTTCTCGGAGGTCTCAACGAGATTGGCAAGAACATCACCCTGATAGAATGTGAAGGCGACATGATTCTTGTCGACTGCGGCATGGCGTTTCCCGACGGAGACATGCTTGGCGTCGATCTGGTCATTCCGGACTTCTCCTACATTGAGCAGAACGCCGCCAAGGTCAAGGGCATTGTCCTGACGCACGGTCACGAGGACCATATCGGCGGCTTGCCGTTTCTGCTTTCCAAGGTGAACCTGCCCATTTTCGGCACACCGCTGACGCTCGGTCTGGTCGAAAACAAGCTCAGGGAGCACAGCCTGTTCAACAAGGCGAAGCTCAACGTCGTCAACGCCGGCGACACGATTACGCTCGGCTGCATGACGGTCAAATTTATCCACGTCAACCATTCGATTCCGGACGCGGTGGCGTTCGCGATTCACACGCCGGCAGGCACCCTGATTCACACCGGCGATTTCAAAATAGACTGTACGCCGATTTCCGGTGACACCATCGACCTTTCCAGTCTGGCTAAGGAAGGTGACGAGGGCGTGCTGGCGCTGCTCGCGGAGAGCACCAACGCCGAGCGTCCCGGCTATACGCCGACGGAGAGAACCGTGTCCGACAGCCTGAACCACCTGTTCAGCCAGGCGGAGAAGTACCGTATCATCATCGCGACCTTCGCCTCCAATGTCAACCGTGTGCAGCAGATTATCAACTGTGCCCAGAAGTACGGCAGAAAGGTCGCCTTCTCCGGCAGAAGCATGGTCAACTATATGGACGTCGCCAGAAAGCTCGGCTATCTCGAGGTGCCGGACAATATCCTGATAGACCTCGATATGCTGAACAAATATCCGCCGGAGCAGATTGTGCTGGTCACCACCGGCAGCCAGGGCGAGCCGATGAGCGCCCTGTCACGCATGGCGTATTCCGACCACCGCAAGGTGATGGTCGGCGAGGGAGACTTTATCATCATTTCCGCCAACCCGATTCCCGGCAATGAAAAGACCGTCGGCAACGTCGTCGACGAGCTGCTCAAGCGCGGCTGCAAGGTGATTTACGAGAGTATGTACGACGTGCACGTCTCCGGACACGCCTGCCAGGAGGAGCTGAAAATCATGCACCGCCTGACGCGTCCGAAGTACTTCATTCCGGTACACGGCGAGCAGAAGCACCTGCGCAAGCACGCGGAGCTAGCGGAATTTCTCGGCATGAGACGCAAGAATATTTTTATCGGCGATATCGGCAGCACCGTCGAAATCAATGCCGATTATATGAAAGAAATCGCTTCCGTACCGGCCGGCAAGGTCTTTGTTGACGGACTCGGCGTGGGTGACGTCGGCAGTATCGTTCTGCGCGACAGAAAGCACCTCGGACAGGATGGTCTGATTATCATTGTCGCCTCCCTTGACGTCTATGACGGCCACGTCATCAGCGGCCCCGATATCGTCTCACGCGGCTTTGTCTACGTCCGCGAGAGCGAAGGACTGCTGGAGGAGGTGCGCCTTCTTGCGCTGCACATTCTCGACGACTGCGCCGAGAAGAATATCCATGAATGGGGTATCATCAAGAATCGCATCAAGGACGAAATCTCCAAGCTGATTTCCCAGCGCACACGCCGTACACCCATGATTCTTCCGATTTTGCAGGAAGTATAATTAGTTATTAGTTGTCAGTTGTTAGTTGCGCCGTTGGCGCAGTTAAGGGGCGACCAGATAACGCATCACTTGCAAATATGCACCTGCACAACCATCAACTGCTACGTAAACGCTGATTTAAGATAAACTTTTGATAGAATCTGTAGGGGAGCCCCTTGTGGGCTCCCGGCAAACGCAGTTTTACTGCGTTTGCCATGACAGCCACAAGGGCTGTCACTACAATATTTTGGAAAGAATTGATGAATTCAGTGGTTACAATAGTTGACAGTTGCGCCTGCGGCGCAGTTAAGGGGAGACCAACTGATAGCTCACAACTTGCAACTATCTCTATAGTCGCATTATCCACCAACTACTTATCACTTATCACTTATCACTTACCACTGACCTATGAGAAAACGACACTGGATGCTCTCGCCGTGGTTCATCATTTTTGCCGCGGCGATGCTGCTCATGACAACGATATCTGCTCAGTACAGCATGACGGTATTTTATATTGAGCTGGCGATAACCGTTGTGTTATCGGCGGTTGTATTTGTGCTGTCTCTGAAGTTCAGCGCCTATATCCGCGGCATTGTCAAAAGCACCGCCGGCAGGATAAACGGCATCGACAAGGAGTATCTGGAGCGCTACAAATACCCCGTCGCGGTTGTCGGCGACGAGGGCGATATCGTCTGGTGCAACGCCCGCTTCCGCAAGGCAATCGGCGGCAGAAGTCCGGAGGGCGACGAAATCAACGCCTATCTGTCCGGCTATGACATCTTTGATATTGCCGACGGCGACGGCGTAGACGTTGCGGTAGACGGCAGGGAATTCACCGTCTATTGTTTGTCCACCGGCAACAGCTTTGTCTGTCATTTTATCGAAAACACCTATTACAAATCCGCCGTGCGCGAATACCACGCGTCTATTCCGTGTGTGGCGCTGATTGCCTTTGATAATGCTGACGATTTTGTTGACAGCTCCGAGGAATACTATTCCACCGTCGCGATACAGGTCGAGGCGATTCTGCAGCGATGGGCGAATGATTACACGGCAATGTACAAAAAAATCAGCAACAACCGCTACATGATTATCTTTCGCGATGCCGACGTCGAAAAGATGATAGCGTCGCGTTTTCCGGTGCTCAAGGACATTCGTTCCATCGGCACGGCGCGTCATATTGCGACCATCTCCGTCGGCTTGTGCCGCGGCAGCAAGAGTGTGCGCGAAAGCGAGCTGAACGCGCGCAAGGCGCTGGAAATGGCGCTCGGCAGGGGCGGCGACCAGGTTGCCGTCATCCGCGAAAACACCTACGAATTCTTCGGCGGCACGGCGGCAGCGGCGGAGAAGGTCAGCAAGGTGCGCATGCGCGTCATTGCCAACGCCATCAGCCGCGCGGTTGCGGACGCGGATAAGGTCTACCTCATGGGACACCGCTTTTCCGACCTCGACTGTGTTGGCGCGGCAGTCGGTATGCAGTGTATCATGGAAAGGACCTTCAAAAAATACAGCCGTGTTGTGATTGAATCCGAAGCGAGCATGGCGCACGAGCTGGTCGATTACGTCAAAACGAATTCCGATACCGAGGTCTTTACCTCGCCGCGTGAAGCGCTTCATTCGCTGACCGCCAAATCCATGCTCATTATCGTCGACACCCACCTTGTCACCTCGCTCGAAAGCCGTGAGCTGTACGAGCGCTGCAAGAAGGTCGTCGTCATAGACCATCACCGCAAGGCGGTCAACCACATCGACAACGCGCTGGTATTCTGTCACGAGCCGTCGGCTTCCTCAGCCTGCGAAATGTGCAGCGAGATTATCAGCTATCTTGACGACAAGCCGCTGGGCTATATTCAGGCGGACGCCATGCTCGCCGGCATCATGCTCGACACCAAGAATTTCGTGATAAAGACCGGTGTGCGCACCTTTGAAGCGGCGGCGTATCTGCGCCGCAAGGGAGCCAACACCCTGACGGTCAAGGAGCTGTTCTCCGGCAGTATCGACACCTACCGCGAAAAGGTCGACATCGTCGTCCGCAGCGAAATGTACCGCGGCTGCGCGATATCCACCTCAACCTCACAGGCGAGCGACATCCGGCTTGCGGCAGCGCAGGCGGCGGATGAGATGCTCAGCCTCAAGGGCGTGGCGGCGTCGTTCGTCATCTTTGAGGACCCGCAGAAAATCAATATTTCCGCCCGTTCCTACGGCAGGGTGAACGTCCAGCTGATGATGGAAAAAATCGGCGGCGGCGGTCATCAGACCATGGCGGCGACGCAATTATACGACACCACCCTCGAAGAAGCCCGTCAAAAGCTGACAGCCGCTATCGACGCTGTCCTCGACGAAGCAGAAGAGGAAGGAAAACAGGTGTAAGTTAGTTATTAGTTATTAGTTGCGCCTGCGGCGCAGTTAAAACCGCGCTGCCCAACTTATAACTGACAACTCACAACTATTATCCAACACATTATCCATACAAAGGACTGATATAATATGAAAGTAATTCTTTTACAGGACGTCAAATCACTCGGCAAGCGCGGTGAGCTTGTCGAAGTCTCCGACGGTTACGGCAGAAACTATC
>CAMVTS010000078.1 GCA_947170465.1 uncultured Clostridia bacterium | reverse complement strand
GAAAAATATCCTCGCAAAATATAAGTCTACTTTCTATCAGGAATTAGTATAAAAACAGCAGCGCCGGAAAAGCGCTGCTGTTCGTTTTTATGCTTTTTTCGCGAGCGCCTGCTGCAGCATGGTCGCGTCGGTGATATCAATTGCGTTATTCTTATCAAGATCTCCATTGCGGATTTGCAGAGAATTAAAACTCAGCTGGGACGCCGCGCACATTTGCAGGCTTGTTACGTCGCTGATATCCGAACGACCGCTTAAATCACAATCGCCCATTGTCAACCCATAGAGCTTCTGACCGCTACGTCCGCCACCGCCGCCGGTTGAACCGGTGGTGTGAATCAGGTTGTAGTGGAAGTCCGTTGTAAATTCTGTAGGAACGCCTATTTCAGCAGACACATACGCCTGCACTTCACCGTTTTTATCAGGTACCACATGATTAATCGCGCCGCCGCTGTAAATAAACAGGCAGGAACTGTATATGTCGCCTTCTGCGGTTGTATGGTCGGAAAAATCATGTACGTATTTTTTCCCGTCATAGGTCATTGTGCGCGTACCTTTTTCGGAAAAGTAATCATCAAAATCAGATAGCTTGAATTTTACCAGCTCATACTTGCCGCCGGAATGTCGCAAATCAAGATCAGGCGCGCTGCTTCCGCCGCTCGAGCTTGGCATCTGAATACCAGTCATCGTTTTGAAGAGTTTTTTGCCGAGCGTATAAACCTGAGGATGATTGTAAAAATCCTTGCATTGATATGTTGTCGCTTTACCGGTTGATATATCCTCTATCTTCACATTTGCCATAGTGGTCGAAGGTACATTGTAGCTATAAAAAACTACATCACCATCTTTTTGTGTAGTTCTGGATATAACGGAAAAGCTGGGATTTGCCCCAGGGTTTTGAGCAGCTGACGCCGGAATGACTGCCGGACAGATTATCATAGCTGCGGATAGAATAATGGATATGATTTTTTTGCGCATGAAAATTCTCCTCTCAATCTATGTATTCATTATAAAGAATACAAAATCAGATTTCAAGGGTAGTTTTCAGTAGACTTGTATAATCACAAATGGGTTTTATTGGTAATATTTGACAAGCCATCGTCACGAGAAGTATATAAGCGGGTTTCCGGTGCCCAGCGCTTCTTTCAAGCCTTGCGGATTCTCAATCTTCCCGATACGGGTATAGGAATAAGTGGTATCGAAGCTGTCATAGAACACGACCACGCAGTTATCCTGATACAGCATGACGTCGCCGGCTTCGATATGTCCGACAGATTCAGGATGACTTGGAAGCGTTGTGCTGAGCTCAAGGTATTTTTCGTTACCGTTGAGCTCGGTCATTTCCATGCTTGCCGGAAGCATTTTCTGAAATGCCGCAGCTGTTTCGTTTTCTGCGTATATCAGTGTAAAGCCTGCGCCGTTGACATTGAAATTGGAGGACTTCTGGTTTTTCAGCTGGGATTCATCTACCACCATTGTCTCTGCGTTGGGCGGACGGGTTTCTGCGCTCTGAGCAAGCGTTGTTTCTTCTGTTGCGGATTCATTGCTGTTACTACAGGCTGTCATCAGCATTGTAATACTGCCCAAGATTAGTAACAGAACAATAATTCTTTTCATACTAACACCTGATTCTAAATAAGATACGTTTTTATTATACATCATAATGTCTAAAAGTCAAACAGAGTTTGTATTGACAATTGCTTTTCTATTATATATAATAAACACGATTAGTTTCCAGGTAGGATGAAAAGATGACTGAATACAAATATCGTCATATCGCTTTAATTCCGGCTTACATGCCGATTAACGAAATAAGGACTATTGTCAGTGTACTTCACGCACATCAGTTTTCGGTAGTGGTTGTCAACGATGGAAGTCCACAGGAATATGATTCCCTGTTTCAGCGGATTGCTTCTGTTGCAGAGGTTCTCCGGCTGCCTGAGAATCTGGGCAAAGGCGAGGCGCTAAAAGAAGGGTTGCGGTTTATCAGGAAAACCTATAAAGCTCCCTATATTGTTGTCACGCTCGATGCGGATGGACAGCATAAGCTTGAGGACGTTTTTCGAGTTGCCGCTATGGCTGAAAAGTATCCGGAGAATTTGATTCTGGGCAGTCGTGAGTTGAGTAAAGCCGCGCCTGTAAAAAGCCGAATTGGCAATTCGATTACCAATATGTTGTACAAGCTGACGACAAAGTCCTCTCTGCATGATACCCAAACCGGATTGAGAGCATTTTCCGACAAATCTGTCGACAAGGTACTTCATTCCGGCGGCTCAAAATATGAATTTGAAATGTTCGTGCTTCTGAACTTTTCTGCAACGAACAATATCCGCGAGGTACCGATTCAGACTGTCTATGCAAACGGAGAAAATGCCACCACGCACTTCAGAGCGGTAAAGGATTCACTGAGAATATACCGGGTTTTTTTCAGGTATATTCGCTGTGGCAGTCAAGAACAATTTAATCGTTGATGACGAAAGCCCCGACAAAAGCCGGGGCTTGATTTTTAGGATTGGTCAAGCGCGTTCTTCAGGGCAAATACCTTTTTGGCAACTGTGTCAAACTGCTTGGGCGTCAGTGATTGTGCGCCGTCAGATAAAGCATGCGGCGGATCATTGTGTACCTCGATAATCAGTCCGTCGGCTCCGGCTGCCACTGCCGCCATAGCCAGCGGCTCTACCAGCCAGCTTTTTCCGGAAGCATGACTGGGGTCAACAATAACCGGCAGATGGGACAGCTTCTTGATAATAGGAATTGCGGAAACGTCCAGCGTATTGCGTGTGAAGGTTTCGTAGGTGCGGATACCTCTCTCGCAAAGCATTACTTTATCGTTGCCGCCTGCCATAATGTACTCGGCACTCATCAGCCATTCTTCAATGGTAGAAGAAAGTCCTCGTTTGAGAAGAATCGGTTTGTCGATTTTTCCAAGCTCCTTGAGCAGTTCAAAATTCTGCATATTGCGCGCACCGACCTGAATAATATCAACGTTCTCGAACATGTCAATATGAGATACGCGCATGATTTCCGTGACGATGGGCAAACCTGTTTCACGACGGGCTGCTTTGAGCAGGTCGAGCCCTTCCGATTTCAATCCTTGGAAAGCATAAGGCGATGTTCTCGGCTTGAAGGCGCCGCCGCGGAGCAAGGTGGCGCCGGATTGCTGCACGTCCCTTGCTATCTGAACAATCTGTTCTTCGCTTTCGACAGAACAAGGTCCTGCCATGATATGCAGACTGCCATCTCCGATGGTGACGGTATCGTTGATTGGAATGACGGTATTTTCCGGATGAAATTTCCGGTTTGCCTTTTTATACGGCTCTTGGACGCGCTTGACGCTTTCAACTATATCCTGCGCGTCGATGAACTCAATATCCACCTTGGTGGTGTCGCCAATCAGACCGAGAACGGTGGAATGAATGCCATCCCAGCGGTTGACGCCGACGCCGTAGCTGTTTTCCAGCATATAGGTGAAATTATTAATTTGTTCGGGTGAAGCGGCGTTTTTTAATACAATAATCATTTAGTGAAATCCTGCCTTTTATTCATTGACAACCGGCAGCTTACTGATACTTGCGGCAAGCTCCTCGTCAGTGGGAATATAATCGCTCATCAGACCGTCATTGAATTTCTCATACGCGGTCATATCAAAATATCCTGTTCCGGTCAAGCCAAAGAGAATCGTCTTTTCCTCGCCTGTTTCCTTGCATTTGAGCGCTTCGTCAATCGCTACGCGGATTGCGTGGGAGCTTTCGGGCGCGGGAAGGATTCCTTCTACACGCGCAAACTGTTCGGCGGCTTCAAAAACGGAGGTCTGTTCAACGGAAACCGCTTCCATCATGCCGTCATGGTAGAGCTGGCTCAGTGTGGAGCTCATGCCGTGGAAACGGAGACCGCCGGCATGGTTGGCTGAAGGAATGAAACCGGAACCAAGGGTATACATCTTGGCAAGCGGACAAATCATGCCGGTATCGCAGAAGTCATAAGCGAACTTGCCGCGCGTGAAGCTCGGGCAGGAAGCAGGTTCTACCGCGATGATACGATAATCCGCTTCTCCCCTGAGTTTTTCGCCCATGAAGGGAGCAATCAAACCGCCGAGGTTGGAACCGCCGCCGGCACAGCCGATGATGATATCGGGTTTTTCCCCGTATTTTTCAAGCGCCAGCTTGCTTTCCAGACCGATAACGCTCTGATGAAGCAATACTTGGTTGAGTACGGAACCGAGTACGTAACGATAGCCGGGATTGGAGGTGGCGACCTCTACTGCTTCGGAAATCGCGCAGCCGAGGCTGCCGGTCGTTCCGGGATGAGCAGCGAGAATCTTCTTGCCTACCTCGGTGGTCATGGACGGTGAAGGTGTGACTTCCGCGCCGTAGGTGCGCATGACCTCTCTGCGGAAGGGCTTCTGCTCATAGCTGACCTTTACCATATATACCTTGCAGTCCAGACCGAAGAAGGCACACGCCATTGAAAGCGCGGTACCCCACTGACCGGCTCCGGTCTCAGTGGTGACTCCCTTGAGCCCCTGCTTCTTGGCGTAATACGCCTGAGCAATCGCGGAGTTTAGCTTGTGGCTGCCGCTGGTATTGCTGCCTTCAAATTTATAGTAGATTTTTGCCGGTGTGTCCAGTGCTTTTTCAAGGAAATAAGCGCGTACAAGGGGCGCCGGACGATACATTTTGTAGAAATCCTGAATTTCCTGCGGAATGTCGATATAAGCGTTGTCGTTGTCAAGCTCCTGGGCAACCAGCTCGTCGCAGAATACCACGGAAAGCTCTTCGGCTGTCATCGGTTTGCCTGTGCCGGGATTTAAAAGCGGAGCAGGCTTTACTTTCATGTCCGCTCTGAGATTGTACCACTGGCTGGGAATCTCGTTTTCATTCAGATAGATTTTGTAGGGAATTTTGTTTTCGCTCATGGTTTTTTTCTCCTTTTTGGATTAAGATTTTTGGTTGTTTATTGCCAAAAACAAAAAGTCCCGGCAATAAATGCCGGGACAGGAGTTTTTCCTGCGGTGCCACCCTGCTTGACGTATAAAATACGCCCACTTAACGTGTACTGACATACACTGACTTTTGATTACGGAAAGTCCAATTCCGTCTTGCATACTCTGCATAAAGCATTTCTGTTCGCCCTCGGAAGTCCATTCAGCCATACATTCTCTGCCGCGATTTCACCATCCGCGGCTCTCTGAAAGACAAGCGGTAAAGCCTACTCACTCTTCCTCATCGGTTTATTGTCTTTATTATAGCGCCGGAAGCCCAAAAAGTCAATGGTTATTTTTGAGAAAATATTTATTATGCTGTATGATTATGCGCTGCGTCAGCTGACTACATTGGTCGGGCTGCCGCTAAGAAAGTTCTGAATGTTGTTTTTTACAATATTCATCAGGCGTTGACGGGTTTCAACCGGCGCCCACGCGATATGCGGCGTCATGATACAGTTGGGCGCCTTCATCAGAACGCATTCCTCTTCCATCGGTTCCACACGGAGCGTATCAATACACGCGCCGCCCAGGTGTCCGGACTGCAGGGCATCCACTAAATCCGCCTCTACCATAACACCGCCACGTGCCGTATTAACAAACAGCGCACCCTGTTTCATCCGGGAAAAGGTTTTTTTATTGAACAGATCTTCGGAATCCCCGTTAAGCGGACAGTGTACGGTGATGATGTCGCTTTGAGTCAGCAACGTGTCAAAATCCACCTGCATCACACCGGGAACATTTTTCCGGCTGCGGTTAAAGGCAATGACATTCATGTCAAAGGCGCGGGCAATTCCGGCTACCGCTGTACCGATGGCGCCCAAGCCCACGATACCCATTGTCTTGCCCGCAAGCTCGTTGAGCGGATAGACAAAGGGAGAGAATGTCGGACTGCGTTTCCATTTGCCGTCGTGTACGTATTGATTATACCGTGCGATATTGTTGAAGTGCTCAAGAATCAGTGCAAACGTGTGCTGCGCTACGGCGTTTGTGGAATAGGAACCGGCGTTGCATACCGTGATCCCGTGCTGACGGCAGTAATCAATATCAATATTATTGTAACCGGTCGCAAATAAGCCGATATATTTCAGTTTTTCTGCCAAACGAAGCGTATGCGCGTCCATCAGAGTCTTGTTGACAATAACGGCATCAGCATCCGCTACCGCTTCAGCGACTTCTTCATATCGGAGCAGACCATAAGAAATTACCTCGCCTAGCTCCTTTAACGGTTCTGCGCTGACAAGCTCATCCACTACTGTCTGCGCATCAGTTAATACGATTTTCATAGCTGTCCCTTCTTTCTGCTCTTATTTTAGCATAAAATCACTTGCTGTACAATCGAATTTCACAGAAAAACTCCGCAAAGTCAGTGGCTTTGCGGAGTCATTGGTCAAAAATTATTTGGGCTCACCGCAGAGAACGATGTATTCTCCTACCTTAGCGGCTTTGCAAATGAAGTTGTTAGATCCATGCTGCATTTCAAATGATTCCTTGGCAATATTTTCATCTGTAGCAGCAACGGTCTCCAGCTTGTTGCCAGTTTCCATTTCGTTGAAGCTGGTCGAAAGAATGGTACCGTCTTTGCCGATGATAGTGTTGACGCCACAGTAATCTGTGATGTTCTCACCGGTGATATCCGCATAAGCAGCCGATTTGTAGCCGATAATCACAGCGCCGGAACCGTCTGCCCGGGGTACAGCGGCGTTGACACTGTATTCATCGGAATCCTTAATCTTGACGGGATCGGGCATCAGCTTGACAGCAATTCCCTTGACTACCTTGTTGAACGCCTTATAATCGGTTTCTTTGATGTTCTTGCCCTTTAAATCATCAGGATAACTAGCGGTTACAACACCTTTTTCGTCGGCAATCAGGATAGTGTCAAGTTTGAGGTTACGGGCAGCAGCCTGCATTTCCTCTTCACCGTTCTTTTCACTCAGCAGCGTTGCGGCAATACTCGCTTTTGAGTATGCGTCATCAGAAAACTCAAAGGTCTTTGAAGATAACGAAGAAGTATACTTATTTACCATGCTTTTGGCATATTCCAGGGAGGCATTCAGTCCCTTATGCGCATCTGCGCCGCCACAGCCTGCCAGCGCGGTTGCCAGAATAGCCGCAGCAGCAGCGGAAGCCAATATTTTTTTAAGTGATGAGTGCTTGTTCATTTGAATCTTCCTTTCCTAAATAAAATAATAATCCAAATTTAGTTCATTTGTTATTATACCATATTATTATGAGATTGTCATTTGTTTATTTGTAAAAAATAACAATTATTTTTGTGAAAAGTGACAGAAATCAGTGTGACATGTAACCCTATGTAATGAAAAAGGGCGCCGTATTCCGGCGCCCCAACAGTATTGATTTATTTTACGACAATCGCCTGTTTGCCCATCTGCTCATAGCGCTTGGCAACCAAATCTTTTTTGAACACGGAAATGTCACCGGCAGCGGAATCAGCAAAGTAATAATTCTCCTTGTCATAGCCGACTAAGGTCAGGCAGTGCTCGTGCATGTACCAGGAAAAGGTGTCACCGATTTTGGTCTTGGCATTTTCATCTACATAGTTGACAATCCATGTATCATAGACATAAGGCTCGTCCATATCCGTTGTTGCCCACACCATAACGGGAATTTTCTTGGAGGTGTATTCCTTGCAGATTTCCTCCAGAGAGACGTTTTCCATCGGATAAGCTTTCAAATCCGACTTTTGGTCTTTGAGGTAGTTGTTCATGCTCTTTGCCATAGACGGCGCGTACACACCCCATCCGGCATACGCAGAACCGGCAAAGGCGCTGTACATATCAGGGCCGTAATTGGTGCCGTCGTCGCCGAACTCAATATATTTGCAAAAAAGATAGTTATCCGCAAAATCGTGTTCATCCAAATTGAAGCCGAGAATATTCATCAGCATGGTACACGCGTAGGTCTCGCAGCCTGCTTTCAAGTCCGTCTGCGGAATAACCTTGACATTGTCAATCATTACCTTTTCGGGTATTGGCTCCGTGGTAGGAATGGCGGCTGATGGCGGTTCCGTCGTCAGCTCAGGATTGGAGGAAGAACAGGTGCAGGTACACACCTTGGCGAACATAATTATGATTCCAATCAGCGCTGCGACTATCGCGCAGAGCATGACAATCATAATGATACGTCGGGTGGTTCGTTTTCTCATCATTCGTCTCACCTCTTTCTACTATCACTTAATTATATCACACAAATCGGAAAAAATCAATTTTTTTAATTATATAGTTAAAGCAGAAGTTCACGGAGAGCTTCTGCTTTACATCTTATTTCAAATAGACAGCCTGAGAGCCCATTTCTTTATAGACCTTTTCGCAACTTTCCCTTTCATATCCGACAACGGTAGCATCCAATGAATCCGCAAAATAATAGTTATCATCATCATAGCCAATCAACAGCATGCAGTGCTCTGTCGTCGGCCAACGGAAGGTATCGCCTTCCTTATACTGGGCGTTTTCGTCTGTGTAGCCAACGATCCATTCAACGTATCCGTCCGGCATGAACATGTCCGTTGTCACCCAGACCATTACCGGATTGTCTTTGTCAATATATTTTTCACACAGTTCCTTCATAGTGCTGCTTTTGTCAACCTCTGCCCTTCTAGTTGATTTTTCCTGTGTCAAAAAGAGGTTAATCGCCTTCTGCATGGCAGGCGCGTAGGCACCGTAACCCATGTAAGGGTCACCGGCAAAGGCACAGTTCATATCCGGCCCGATATATTTTCCTTCATCGTCCGTATAGACCGGTTCCGTTTTAAGAAATTTTTCGATAAAATCAAACTCATCTATTTTGAAGCCGTAATAATGCAGCAAGGTTACGGCAGAATAGATTTCACAACCGGATTCCAGCTCATCCTGCAGCATCACGTCTACGCCAATCATGTGGGCGTTTGGCATGACCGTTGTCGGTTCGATATGAAAACTCTCTTCCACATGATTTACCGGACGTGTAGGACGCGTTGTCGCAGCAGCTGTCGGAGATGGTGTTGCGGTGGCAGGCACAGTTGTTTCTGATGGCTTTTGCTCATCTCCACAGCCAACAGAGAAACATGCTATCAGGCATACAACGCTCAGAAGAGCAGCCGCCGTTAATAACGGTTTGTGCTTGTTCATATAAAGTAACACCTCAATCGTTTGGTAGGTTCCTATTATAACATTTGAAGCTGGGGTTTGCAACGCTTTTCAGAAAAACTTCACACAAAAAAATCTGTTGCCAAGTTGATCGTTTTATACTATTCTTTGATAAAAGACTTTAAAACAGATGTCGATGGAAAATTCCGCAGAACAAGGCGGAGGACGCAGGAATCCTGACGGATTCCGAGGACGACAACGCAGTTATGCGGAATTTTCCACGGCAGATGTTAAAGGATTTTATTAGATAATATGAAGTGACCCCTGACTTGCA
>CAMVTS010000077.1 GCA_947170465.1 uncultured Clostridia bacterium | reverse complement strand
ACGTACGGTTCTGTGAGGGGCTTACATTGTGAGGTGTAGGTCTACTCGACTATGGAGGCCTTTGGCATGGGAAAGGATTTATCTAAAATGACATTGGAAGAGTTATGGGCATTGTTTCCCATCTTTCTTGTGCCGCACGATGATCGGTGGAAAGATAGCTTCAATGAGATCAGGCAAACGCTGACCGGTCTTTTAGCTGCTCAGCCTGTTGTGCGGATCAGTCATATCGGAAGCACCGCCATTCAGGGAATATGGGCTAAAAATATTGTTGATGTGATGATTGAGATTCCTCAAAGCGCTGACATGAAAGATATAGCACAACTATTGGAACAGAGCGGTTTTACCGTCATGTACGCCGAGGCAAACCGGATTTCACTTAATAAGGGATATACTGAAAACGGATTTGCGGATAAAGTATATCATATCCATCTGCGGTACGCCGGGGACAATGATGAACTGTACTTCCGTGATTATTTGAACGAGCATCCTGCCGTGGCAAAAGAATATGAAACCTTGAAGCTCCGGCTTTGGAAACAATATGAGCATGACCGGGATGCATATACAGATGCGAAGACGGATTTCATCTCCAAATGGACGGCAGAAGCACGAAAGGAATATGGAGACCGATACTGACATATTTAATCTTGACGAGGAAAAAATGATCATAAGGGTGAAGAAAATGAATTATAAAGTAATTGACAAAGAGACATATTATCGTAAAGGCGTATTTCGCCACTTTACGGAAGATTGCAAGTGCTCAACCTCGATAACGTCGAGAATAGACGTAACAGAGCTCGTCACACATTCAAAGAACACAGGAACGAAGTTTTATGTCAATTTCCTGTATATTCTTTCAAAGGTTATGAATTCACGTGAAGACTACAGAATGGGATACCTTTGGCAGACAGATGAGCTGATCTGCTATGACGTAATCAATCCTACGCAGTATGTTTTTCATGAAGATACGGAAACCTGTACGCCTGTATATACGGAATATGATGAGGACTATGAAAAGTTCTACACTGCTGCTTTAGAGGATGTTGAAGAGGCAAAGAAAACAAGAGAATACGGTCTGGATACGACGAATCATCCCAACTGGTTCGATGCATCTTATATATCCTGGCTTTCCTATGATTCACTTCATCTTGAACTTCCCGATGGAAATCTATATTTTGCGCCGATCATCAACTGGGGAAAATACAGAGAAGAAAACGGCAGGCTTGTCATGCCTGTGACCGTTCGTCTGAATCATGCGATTGCTGATGGGTATCTGGTCGCAAACGTATTTCGACTCCTGGAACAGGAAATCAGATGTTTTGTCAGGCTATAATCGATAAATCGGTATTTATCCGATTTTCCCTCTTAAACCTCAGTATTTATCAGCTAAATACCGCAGCTCATACTCAAATTATGCTTACTTTCCCTTGTTTTTGCCCTTACGAGGTCAAACAAGGGAAAGTTTTTATTCGCCGACTACCTTGTCGAGCAGTCGGGCTGAGGTGCGCTTTGCTTCTCTTGAAGCGTGAGCGTAAATGTTCATTGTGGTACTGACGTCGGAATGTCCGAGCAGTTCCTGCACGTCCTTTGGTGCTGCGCCGACTGACAGCAGATTGCTTGTAAACGTGTGGCGGAGCATATGAAAGTGGAAGTTTTCCAAGCCTTCAACCTTTTTTCGGATTGCTCTGCACACAGTTCCCACCGTACTCGGCGATTCATATGTGCCGTCAGGTCGCAGACACACAAGAGCGATTGGCTTGTAACCGTCAGGGACTTCCTCGGTTAGCTGTCTGGAATAGACCTCATAGTATTGGCGGTCTTTTTCGGTGACCTCAACGTAAAAGTTACGGCTGTAAAGCTCGCCGTAGTCCTTTGCGTTTTTCTCCTGCTCCGCTTTTGCTTGCCGCAGGATATTTGCCAGTGTATCGCAGAAATCCACCGTGCGGGTTTTATTCCGCTTTGTCGTGCCGATTTCAAACTTGTGCCTGTCGCTGTTGTAGCGGAGACTGCGCCTTACCGTGAGATATTGCTCGTCAAGGTTAATGTCGCTCCACGTCAAGCCGCAGACCTCGCCGATTCGCAAGCCCGTGTAGTAGGCTATCTGTATCGGGAGCAGAGCGGGGTTTTGTTTTGTTTTCAGATACTCCGTCAGCTTCAAATACTGCTTGTGAGTAACCGTCGGTGTTGCCGCTTCGTCCACGTCCGAGAACAACTCTATGACGTTCTTCTTTTGCCGCCGGACAACATACTGCATAGGATTGAACGTAATCAGCTTTTTCGGAAAGACCGCAAACCGAAACGCTCCTTGCAGGACTGCCGAGAACAACCGTATGTAGCCCTTGCTCAGAGCCTTTGCCGTTGTGCCGTCGGGATTCTTGCCGCCGAAGCTGAGCAAATCCATATACGCTTGCAAATGGTCGGCTGTCACCGTTTTCAGTTTTCGCTGTGCTATCGGGTGCTTTTTGATTCGTGCCACCGTACCCACATACGACATCACCGTACCGTTGCTCAGATTGCCGGGCTTCAATTCTTCCTCAACCCACATATCGAGCAAATCCCCGACGGTGATGTTTTCGGACTTGGCTACGAATTTCTTTTCCTCGTAGTCCTCCATCGCCTTGCGGAGCATCGCTTCGGTTTCGCTCTTGCTTTCCGTGCCGACAAATTCACGCTGTACCAAATTGCCGCTTTCATTTTCCACATAAAAGCGGTAGTACCACTTTTTACCTTTCTTTCTTACAGAGCCTTTTGCCATTGATATGTTTTCTCCTTTCTATCCGTGGCAATCGGCGCTGTGATATATGTTGTGCGCTAACAATAGTTATACTTTTGCCGATTGATTTTGAAGGTCAGTCGGCGTTTTTATTTTTCAAGGTGCCACGGAATTTTGTTTGTCGAGCAGCTTCTGTTCGGCTTGCTCAACTATTCCGAAGAGTTCGGGCATTGACGTTTTTGTTCTGCCCTCGTCGTATAAGTGAAGTATGCCGTCGAGATATTTTTTGATATCGTCAACAGGCGTTTGCATTTCTTTTTGATAAACCTGTTCGGTGATAGAGCCGATATTGATAGCATATTTTCGTATCGACTCCTTCAAGCCTTCGTCCTCTGCCGCCTGATTGACCTTCTCCATTGAGAGGGCAAAGTATTTTGTCAGGATTGCGTAGAGGTCGATAATCTGACCGAGGAAGGTTGTCAGCATTTCCTGTCTCGGCTCTCCGTCAACAGCGGAGGTCACTGTTTCCAGATACGCTTTAATGTGCTTGTCCAGTTCCGTTTGGCAAATGGTATAGTTACTGTATTCCTTTTCGTCGGAAAGTCCTGTCAGCCATTCGGGAGTTGTCAGCAGCGCCTGTGCCAGACCGTTGATTATCATTGTCCGCTTTGGATCAACGCCGTCTGCTTCATATCGCTGTATGGTCGATTTGTTAACGCTGACGCGCCTGCCAAGCTCAGGCATTGACAGATTTAACTCCGTTCGGCGTTCCTTAATGCGTTCGCCGACCTGTTTTGGAGTGAACGGTTTATTGTTTTTCACGATACTCATCTCCTCTTGACTACTATTATAGCATAAACATATTTATTTTGCAACCCATTTTTCGTATATTTTCAAAAATATTTAAAAACAGGTTGCAATATGAGTTGACAAATGGTATTATTTTAAGTATAATGATAATATCAAAGTTGCATTTTGCAATCTAAACGGGGAGGTGAACGAAACGAGCACATCTAAAATAGGTATGACAATTGACGAAGCCGCCGAAGTCAGCGGAATCGGAAGAAATACTATGCGCAAGCTCATTAGCTGGGGCAAGCTGCCTGTACTTTTGGTAGGTCGCAAGAAGATTATCCGCAGCGATACGCTGGATAGATTTATGACCGCCAATCAGGGCAGAAACCTTTTGAATCAGAGCGAAGTCCGCAAGGTAGAGTAAAATAAAGAGCCCTCGGCGACTGAGAGCGAAATACACCTCTTGCACAAATTCACGGAATTTATGCAAGGGGTATTTCGCCCCTGCGGGGAGCTGAGGGCGGCGTAAACAGATAGGAGTAATATGACACGACACAGCTTTATCCAAATGTCGAAGCTGTCTAATGTCAAAGGAAGAATCAACTATATCACCAGCCACGCACGGCAGGAAAATCTGTACGCCACCTATCAAACCGCCGATTCGGCGTTTTGGTCTGCCCTTGCCACGGAAGCTCAAAATGAGTTCAAGCGCAGTAATGTTGAGGGAAAGTGCATTGAAGCGAGGGAGCTGATTATTGCGCTTCCCGAAGAATATACAAGGCTCAATCCTCAGCAAGTGTTGGAGAGCTTCACGGAAGAATTTCGCAAACGCTACAATGTGGAGTGCGTTTCGGCGCTTCATCATAACAAGCGCAAGACCAACTACCACATTCACCTGATATTCAGCGAACGCAGATTGTTGGAGCAACCCGAAATCAAGACCGCTTCACGTAATCTCTTTTACAACGAACAGGGCAAGCGTGTCCGTACCAAGAAAGAGATTTTGGACGAGAGCGGTAAGCTCCGCAACGGCTGCAAGATTATCAAAAAGGGTGAGGTTTACGAGCAGCATATGTTTACCGTCAAGGACAAGCAATTCAAGGGCGAGCCGTTCTTGCAGGAGGTCAAGACGTTTTACACCGACCTTATCAACAAGGAAGTTGCCAATCCGGAACACAAGCTAAAGGTGTTCGAGAGCGAGAGCGTCTATCTGCCGACCAAGAAAATCGGCAAAAACAATCCGAGAGCGGCGGAGATTGAAGCGGACAACGCCGCAAGACAAGAATGGAACCGCACTGCTGATTTGGCGTTGGTGTCGGGTATAGAGGAAGTCAAAATCCTCGCCGTGAAAAAGGAGGAGATTCAAGAGAAAACAAGTGAATCCATCAAGCAAAACGGTTGGCTGCCAAAGCTGTTCCGCTCGATTGTCAGCAAGGCAAAGGAACTGTTACGGGATATGATTCGCACACAGCAGTTGCCGCCCAAGCCTGTGCTGAGCGTTG
This sequence comes from uncultured Clostridia bacterium, assembly GCA_947170465.1. GTDB lineage: Bacteria > Bacillota > Clostridia > Oscillospirales > Acutalibacteraceae > Ruminococcoides. The sequence goes on along the minus strand of CAMVTS010000077.1, from coordinate 4,393 downwards.
ATATGGACGAATACCGTGTTATGCAAAAGCTGATGATAAAGGTGCAGAACGAAGCGGCGGTGATTCGCCGGCTACAAGACGTGGAGCTGCCAAAGCTACAATTGCAGCTTGCCGAAACAAAAGGTCTGTTCAAGGGCAAGGAGCGCAAGGCGTTAGAGCAGAAGATTCAGCAGACGGAAAAAACAATCTCCGCAAAACTGGACGCAATCCCGACAATTTTGCAGGACGACGGCTATCCCGACGCAGAGATGTTTATAACCGCTTTCAAAAAAGCGACCGAGATTGTCGAGCAATACCGCCGTTACCTATCCGATTGGGAGCGTAAGGTGAAATCCAACCAAGCCCCCGATAAGCAATCCTCACCGCCCGAAAAGAAAAGCGTGAGAAACAGGCTCAAACAGCTTCAAGCGGAGAGTAAGCAACGCCGTACCCACAACCGCCATTCCCAAGACATTGAAAGATAGCAAGACAAAGCCGACGGAGTTTTCAAATCAAAGCTCCGTCGGCTGTATTTTTTCTGTATTCTGATTGAGGGTATGTAACGCTTTTAGGCTTCAATAGGTACTGTTTATGCGCTTTCCGGGGAGTGATTCTTGGTAAATAGGATAGTTTTATTGCTTTGCGAGTTTGGGCGTTACAAATCAATCATCAGCAGAATTGCACGGCGATTTATATTGCAAAAATAGTGACTGTATGATATAATATAAACTGTTAAATTGAAAATCCAAATATTTATCATTTGAGATTGTGAGGCTAATATGATCCTTCAAATCAATCAGGTGACCGCGAACGGCAGAAATCAATTTGAAATTCTTGAAAACGGACAGCTTTTGTTCAGAGGCTCGGCTCCGTTCTATAATCCCGGGATACCGATCGGCGGCGACGTTTTCCGCAAGCTTACGCTGACGGACGTCATGGATCATCCGATTTTGTATACCGACTATAACGCGGTCGAAAACCTTGCCGCGTCAGCTGTCCCGTTGAGCTGGCTGTTTAAGGGCGCAAAGCAGGTGTGCCGCTATTCCGTGCTCAACGGAGAGAATCAGATTGTCGGACGCTTTTACTTTGAGCAGACCGGCATAGCGAAAACCAAGCTTGTGATAGAATGGCGCGGAAGGCTGATAGCCTGTTATCAAAAGGGAGCCGGCAAGAAAGAGGTCATCTCCTTTTATGACGGCGAAACGCAGATCGGACAGCTGACAAAGCCCAACGCTGTCGTCAATAACCTCGACTGCTATCTGCTGCATTTCCTTGATAACAGCCTTGACCGCGAGATCGCCGCTTTCTTTACAATTTATTATGATTTTCTTCGCCACAACCACAGCGGCGAAATTGTAAAGAAGGGTCGGCGTACGGATGTTGAATTCACCTTTGATCTGTATAACAAATTTTACAACAAGAATTTTATAGTAGAAAACTTCGGCAAGGAAGAAAACGAACGCGTGGAGCAGTTCATCAAAGACGCGTACAAGGTACGCAAAAAGAATAATACTATTATCAAATAAAACCCTTTAACATCTGTTGCGTAAAATCCCGCATAACTGCGTTGTTGTCCTCGGAATCCGTCAGGATTCCTGCGTCCTCCGCCTTGTTCTGCGAAATTTTCCGCTAACATCTGTTTTAAAGTGTTTTAATTGAAAATAGTATAAGGAGAAAAGCTATGTTTGACAAGAAAAAATTTGACGGAGAATGTCAGGGAAAATTTACGGGCGAGGGAGTCATCGACGGTAAACGCTTTAATGAGTCGAACGGTACAGCTCCTACGGACGGCGTTCAGGTCGAGGCATATATCGGCTTTAACACCGCTCACGCGGGAGGCAATATGAGATATCCCGTGTACGAATATACGGTTAACGGAGTAACCTACCGCCGCGCCAAAACAGGCGTTTCCTACAACAGCGGACACGTTGCCAAAATGAAGGACAAGCCCTGCAGGGTGCTTTACGAAACCGCGAACCCCGGCAATTCAAAGGCAAAATAAAAGGGGGTGTGAAGCAATGCCTTACTCCTACGACGAGCAAGCAAAGGATATGCTCGACCGTTTTATCGCTCAACTGAACACGTCGTGCGAAAAAGCCGATCCCGATGAAGCGTCGGCGGATTTGAAATATACGCGCGCTCTGCAAAGAAACCGGCTGTTAAAAACCGGCGTGACGATGTCGGTTGACTATAGCCATGACTACCATAAAATGATTCATGGAATTGCGTGGAAGATGGACGTTGATACACGCTATGTGACAAGAATTCCGTTCCACGCCGTTAACGCGAAAATCAGCTATTTTCTTAACGGCAAGCTCAAAAAGAAAATCAACGAAGAGCAAAACCTATATGCCTATTCCATTTGGCTCAAAGGGCAAACCGACGCGAACTATGTATGCCCTCACTGCGGCGCGGCAACGCGTGTCAGCCGGCTCACCGACGGCTGCGAGTATTGCGGAACACGGTTTTTGCTACACGAATTATTTCCGAAAATCACGAATTTCTACACGCTCAAAAGCTATTCCTATCATCGCAATATTGCTCCGTTTACGGTAGCGGGCGCCATACTCACTCCGCTTATTGCTTTTCTTGTCAATTACGGTGAGATTTCTCAAGCCTTTCAAACGGAAGATTTTGTCTCAGCCTTCAGATTACTGTTCTCGCTGATTGTCTCTGTGGGGGTGGGAGCGGTTTTGGGATATATCCTTTTTGCCGTGGTGACCGTAAGCTCCGTTCTTTGGAAAGCAATAACCTCCATCCCCGCGATTGCAAGATACAATAAGGTCAAAAGAATTCTACCGGGCTTTATGCGCGGCTTTGAGCCGAATTTCTCCCTCGATTATTTTATCGGCAAGCTGATGAATCTGACAAGCACGATGGTGTATTCCGAGGATTACGACAATCTTACCGTATATGGCGGTGAGCCTAAGCAAAACACCTTCGGGGATATTATCGACCTGCGCTGGCGCGGAATGTTTGATTTGAATCGGTACTATGTAAAGGATGACTTTGTTTACTTGGATGTTACGATGTACATGGACGATATTCTTTGCAGGAATGAAAAGATATTCGACAAAAAAGAAAAGTTCCGTATGCTGCTGTGCAAAAGCGTCCGCGCCGAAAACGACTATGGCTTTACCATTCACGCGGTATCCTGCCCGACCTGCGGCGCAAGCTTTGACGCGTCAAGAATAAAGCACTGCCCTAACTGCTCAAACGAGTATCAACTGTATCACCACGATTGGGTTGTAATGAGCTTCGAGAGGGGTTAATAGACGGCAAACGCAGGCAGCGCGTGGAATGCGGCAAGGCTTTCCAATAAGCATGATAAAAGCTCCGTCAGCCTTGCGTCAACCTGTTAAAAGGGATTGTAAAGAGCAAAGGAAAAAACAAAAACGCAAAAGATAAAAAGACCTTTGTCGCCGACATGAGGAGCTCTGTATTAAGAAGCCGCAAAACCTTGGTGTTCTTCATCGCTTTTTCCTCGTTCTGCTTCTCAGCTATGATACAAATGTCGGCAAGTATGAAGGATTTGTCAAGTGAAATGATGGGCTTGATGATGTTGATTATCGGCGTTGTTCTGGCGTTTACCACGCTGTATATTGCCGTGACCACTGTCATTCGCTCCAACCAAAAGAATATTGCTATGATGCGTGTATTCGGCTATGATAGTGCTGATTGCAAGCGTTCTGTTCTCGACGGCTACCGCCCGGCGGCGTATATCGGCTTTATCATCGGTTCTGTGTATCAGTATGCATTGTTGAGAATTATGGTTGATATTGTTTTTTCGGGCGTCGAGGGTATTCCCGAATATGAGTTTGATTTTCTGATGTTCTTTATAACACTTGCTGTTTTTATCGTTGTATATGAAGGCGTTATGTTTGCTTATGGTCAGTCAATGAAAAAAATACCGTTAAAACAAATTATGAGCGAATAAAAAGATAATCGAGCGAAGATGAATCATTCACCTTCGCTCGATTATATTATACATAAATCAACTCTGCATTTACAATCTCTGTTGCACGGTTACGGATATTGTTCATTCGCTTCACCCACAGCATTTGATCGTCCGCTTTGAGCTGTTCGGTTACACCTTCCTTTTCGGCAAGTTGTTGTACCAACCGAAAGAACATCTCCTCTGCCTGTTTGTCAATGTCAGCCAGATAGGCGGTCAGCTTACAGCTTGTCAGCAGATTAGTGTAGCGGATTTTGTGGTGCTGCTCAATATACCGCAAATGCCGATTGCCCCAAATGCCGATTTCAACCTTTGGCTGTTCGGGTAATTTCAGGTCGGGCAGCAGATAATCGCCTTGTTGTGTATAGCTGATTTCAAAATTGTGTTTCATTATAGAATCCTCCAAAAGTAACTATTCAGAACGATTAAAAATTGTATACCTGCACAAAAGAAATTTTG
>CAMVTS010000076.1 GCA_947170465.1 uncultured Clostridia bacterium | reverse complement strand
GTTTGACCCACAACTGTCGCTGCTCACCTGCTTCACCTCTCTTTGTATTTGGAATGTATATTATTATAGCATATTTTTGAGAGAGTGGCAAGGGGCAAGTGATAAGTGGTAGGGGCGACCATTGGTCGCCCGCAAATAGGACAACAACGTTTTCCGCTTTTAAATCGGGTTGACAGGATAACGTGGCACGGCGGGCGTGCAATGCACGCCCCTACTTCCGGAATATGACAAAATGATTAACAAATTAGATTGACGTGCTGACAATCAACTCACCACTTGACTATCTTCCTGTTTTACGGTAAAATAAATCTGTATGTTTATCTCAATGTGAAGGGGGAGAAAAACTTGGTTTTTTCCAGCCTGGTATTTCTTTTCGCTTATCTCACCCTGACGCTGCTGGTGTACTACATCATTCCGCGCAAGGGCAGAAATATTTTCCTGTTTTTCATCAACCTGCTGTTCTACGGCTGGGGAGAGCCGATGCTGGTACTGCTGATGGTGTTCAACATCGCCTTCAACTACCTCGGCGGCTTTCTGGTGGACAAGTTCCGGCATGACCAGAAAAAGAAAAAGCTCTTTCTGATTCTCACCTGCGTGCTGGATATCGGTATTCTCGCGGTGTTCAAGTACACCGGACTGATTGTCGATACCGTCAACCTGCTGCCGTTCCTCAACATTCCCACGATAGAAATCAGCCTGCCGATTGGTATCAGCTTCTACACCTTCCAGACCATGAGCTACGTCATTGACGTCTACCGCAACGACGCGCCGGTCTCCAGGAGCTTCATCGGCTTCGGCACCTATGTCGCGCTGTTTCCGCAGCTGATTGCCGGCCCGATTGTCCGTTACCGTGACGTTGCCTATCAGCTCGACCACCGCCGCGAGACGCTTGACCGCTTTACCAAGGGCGTCAAGCTGTTCTGCATTGGCTTGGGCAAAAAAGTGCTCATCGCCAACCAGATGGGCGCGCTGACCTCCGCGATGTTCGGCAATCCCGACAAGAACGGCGTGCTCGGCACCTGGGTGGGTATTCTGGCATACACCTTCCAGATTTACTTCGACTTCTCCGGCTACTCCGATATGGCTTGCGGTCTGGGCAATATGTTCGGCTTTGAGTTCCTCAAGAACTTCAATTATCCCTACATCTCCACCTCCATCACTGACTTCTGGCGCAGATGGCACATCTCGCTGTCAACCTGGTTCAAGGAATATGTTTACATTCCGCTCGGCGGCAACCGCAAGGGCGTTCGCCGCCAGATTATCAACCTCTTAATCGTCTGGGGGTTGACGGGACTCTGGCACGGCGCTTCCTATAACTTCATTTTCTGGGGACTGTACTACGGCTTACTGCTGATTCTCGAAAAATTCGTCCTCAAAAAATTCCTCGACAGACTGCCGGTCGTCTGCCGTCACATCTACACCCTCTTTATCGTCATGATTGGCTGGGGACTGTTCTACTTCACCGACGTCAACCAGCTCTTCACCTTTCTCGGCGACTTGTTCAACGTCACCAACGGCGCTTTCAGCGAAAACGCCCTCAACCTCACGCTCAGCTATCTGCCGATGCTCGTCATCGCCGGTATTGCCAGCACACCGCTCGGCGCAAGCCTTTATGAGAAGGTCAGCGGCTGGAAATACCTCTGGATTCTTGAAACCGTGTTCTGTGTGACCGTGCTCTTTGTCAGCACCGCCGGACTCGTTCAGCAGAGCTACAATCCGTTCCTGTATTTCAGATTCTAAATAGATTGATATTATGAAACATTACAAAGATTCTCAACAAAAAGAACAAGAAAAAAATAAAACCAAGGTCTTTGTCAAGTCCGCCGACAAGGAGAAAGACCCGATGGCGCTGTCCGCCAAAATCTACGAGGACTCCGAGCCGAAGCCGAATCTTGAAAGCGGCAAGCTGCGCTTTTTGCCGGCGCTGGTGTTCGTGGTGTTCATTTTCGGGCTGGGGATATGGTTCATCTTTGCGCCGAAGCTCGACTACAGCTCCTCAGAGAAGCGCTATCTGCAAAAATTTCCGGAAGCTTCCTTTGAGAACATCTCCAGCGGCAAATTCGGTTCGGAATTTGAAACCTATTTTGCCGACCATTTTCCGCAGCGCAACATGTGGGTGGGCTTCAACAGCTACTATAATCTGGCGCTCGGCAACAACGGCGCGAACGGCGTTTATCACGCCAAAGACGGCTACCTGATTAACAAGCCGGTCTCTACCGACAACAATTTGCAGAAGAACCTCTCCGCTATCGCCGATTTCAAGGACGCTATCGGCAGCACGCCCGTGACCGTCATGCTCGCGCCTTCCACCGGCTATGTCACCACCGACAAGCTGCCGCTTGTGCACAACACCTATCACGACGACATGTATTTCAACAACGCGAAGCTGTTTTTGCAGGAGAAGAACATCGGCTTTGTTGACCTGCGCGAGAGCTTCCGTCAGGCTTACAAGGACGGCACGCAGCTGTACTACCGCACCGACCATCACTGGACGACCGCCGGCGCGTTCTTAGGCTATGAAAAGCTCTGCGAATCTCTCGGCAAGCAGCCGGTATCGCGGGACAAGCTGCTCACACAGCGCTATCCCGATTTCTACGGCACGACCTACTCGACCGCCGGCTTCTGGCTGACAGCGCCGGACGATGTGGAAATCTGGAGCAATCCCGACAACCGCTACAGTATCAAGGTGACCATCGCCGAGGGTACGGACGTGAAGGAATACGACACGCTCTATTTCTACGACCACCTCAAGGAGGACGACAAGTATCCGGTATTCCTCGACGGCAACCACGCCCTGACAACGATAGAAAACCAAAACGCGCCCAAGGGTACGGTTGTGCTCATCAAGGACAGCTTCTCTCACAGCCTGGCGCCCTTCCTCGCGGAGAATTACAGCAAGGTAATTCTGGTGGATTTGCGCTACTACAAGCAGAGCGTGTCCGAAATCGTGAAGCAGGAACGCCCCGAACAGGTCGTCGTCCTCTACGGCATCGACAACCTCGCCACCGATACGGATATCGTGTGGTTGGGATAATAATGTCGCTGCGCGACATGATATTGGAGGTAACAACCATGTCCAACGTAACCTTCTCCCCTTTTGTGCCGCAGGGCACGGTCGCCGCGCCGCCTTCCAAGAGCGACGTTCACCGCGCGATTATCTGCGCGGCGCTGTCACGCGGTGTATGCACGATTGCGCCGGTAGCACTGAGCAACGATATACGCGCGACCATTGCCTGCGTTGAGGCGCTGGGCGCGACGACAAAGCTGGAGAATAACGTCCTGACCGTGGACGGCTCCGGCATGTTCCGGCATAAAACAGCGGCGCTGGACTGCGGCGAAAGCGGCAGTACCCTGCGCTTTATGATTCCCGTTGCCGCTCTCGGCGGCGTGACCGCTGTGTTCTCCGGCAGCGGCAGACTTCCTCAGCGCCCGATTGGCGTTTACACCGAGGCGCTGCCCCCTGCCGGCGTGACCTGCGAGACCGCCGGAGGGCTGCCGCTGACCATCAGCGGACAGCTCAGGAGCGGCGATTTTTATTTGCCCGGCAACGTCAGCTCCCAGTTTATCACCGGTCTGCTGCTGGCGCTGCCCCTGCTCCAGGGCGACAGCCGGATTCTGCTGACCTCGCCGATTCAGAGCGCCGGCTATATCCGCATGACCATCCGCACCATGGCGAAATTTGGCATTGAAATCAGCCTGCTCGACAACGGCTGGTATATCCGCGGCGGTCAGCATTACATTCCCACCGATTACCATTCCGACGGCGACTGGTCGCAGGCGGCGTTTTATCTGGTGATGGGCGCGGTCGGCGGCGACGTGGAGGTCACCGGCGTTCATACCGATTCCGCCCAAGGAGACCGCCGGATTGCGGCGCTCCTGCGCGAATTTGGCGCGGACGTCGACCAGGACGGCGACAAAATCCGCGTCCGCAAGCGACCGCTCAATGCGATAACCATTGACGCTTCTCAGATTCCCGATTTAGTGCCGGTGCTGGCAGTCTGCGCTTCCTTTGCCGAGGGCGTGACGCGGATTGAGCACGCCGAACGGCTCCGTGATAAGGAAAGCGACCGTCTGCAGACCACTGCGGCGCTGCTCAACCGCTTGGGCGGCAAGGTAAGAGAACTCCCCGACGGGCTGGAAATCACCGGCGTTGCACAGCTGACCGGCGGCAATTGCGAGGGTTTTAACGACCACCGTATTCTCATGTCCGCAGCCACCTGCGCTGCCAATGCCGCCACCCCCATCACCTGCACCGACGCGGAAAGCGTGAACAAGAGCTACCCGGACTTTTACGACGACTATCAAAAGGTCGGCGGAAGCTGTCAAATGGAAAGTTGAAAGTTAAAAAGGAGGCAATATCATGTCCTCAACCTACGGCAACCACATCAAAATCTCCGTGTTCGGCGAGAGCCACGGCGGCGGTATCGGCGTTGTGCTCGACGGACTGCCGGCAGGCGAAACCGTCAGCATGGACGAGATTCTCCTGCAAATGGCGCGGCGCGCTCCCGGCAAGGACAAAACCGCTACGCCGCGCAAGGAAAGTGACATACCGCGCGTGCTCTCCGGTATGCTGGGCGACACCCTGACCGGCGCGCCGCTCTGCGCGGTCATTGAAAATACCAACACGCGCTCCGGCGACTACGGCAACCTGCTTGCCTGTCCGCGTCCCGGACACAGCGACTACACCGCTTACGTCAAGTATCACGCCGCGAACGATATCCGCGGCGGCGGTCATTTTTCAGGCAGAATCACTGCGCCGCTGGTTTTTGCCGGCGCTGTCTGCCGCCAGCTTCTCGCGAAAAAAGGGATACAAATCGCTGCCCATATCGCGCAAATCGGCAGCGTTGAAGACTTGCGCTACAATCCGGTTGACATTCCGGCAGAGCTGGTTGACAGGCTCAGCCGTTCCTCCTTTGCACTGATTGACGAGAGCAGGGAAGCGCCCATGCGCGCCGAGGTGGAAGCCGCGCGGCTTGACCTCGACAGCGTTGGCGGCATGATTGAATGTGCCGTCACCGGACTGCCTGCCGGCGTCGGCGAGCCGATGTTTGACGGCGTGGAAGGCGTGATAGCCAAGGCGGTGTTCGGCGTTCCGGCAATCAAGGGTGTGGAATTCGGCTCCGGCTTTGACCTCAGCGCCATGCGCGGCTCTCAGGCAAACGATGCCTTCCGCTATCGCGGCGGCAAGGTCGTCACGGCGACCAACCACTGCGGCGGTATTCTGGGCGGTATCACCAACGGTATGCCGCTGATTTTCCGCGCGGCTGTCAAGCCCACTCCGTCTATCGCGCGGGAACAGCAGACCGTCGATTTGCAAAAGCAGGAAAATACCACCCTTTCCATCAAGGGCAGACACGACCCCTGCATTGTTCCGCGTGCTGTGCCGGTGATTGAAGCCGTCACCGCGATTGCCCTGCTTGATTTATTATCATGCGGCTTCGCCCATGAATCGAGCGCAAAGCGCTCATGATATAGGAGTGATGAACATGAAAGACCTTTCCGAAATCCGCGTTGAAATCGACAATATAGACCGCGAGCTGCTCGACCTCTTCCGCCGCAGAATGGACTGCGCCAAGGAGGTTGCCGCTTACAAACAGGCAAACCATATTCCGGTGCTGAACGCCGCGCGTGAACATGAAATTCTCGACCGCATTGAGCTTGACGGCGGCGAATACGGCGCATACGCGAGGCTGCTCTACACCAACATCATGGAGCTGTCGCGCTCTCTGCAGCACAAGCTGCTCGGAAGCGGCAAGGAAATGCGTGAAATGATTCAGAACGCCTCCTCTGCGCTTGAACGCGGGAACGTCCGCGTCGCCTATCAGGGCATCGAGGGCGCCAACAGCCACGAGGCGACCTTGCGTCTGTTTCCCAAGGCAAAGCTCACCCACTACGCGACCTTTGCTGACGTCTTTGACGCCGTCAGCAGCGGCGAAGTGACCTACGGCGTACTTCCTGTCGAAAACAGCACCGCAGGCTCCGTCTCGGCGGTGTACGATTTGATTTTGCAGCACCGCTTCTATATCGTCGGGGCGCTCGATTTGCCGATTGACCACTATCTCTGCGGCTTGAAGCAGTCGGAGCTTGATGATATTGAAATCGTCTGGTCGCATCCGCAGGCGCTCAGCCAGTGCGCTGACTACATTGACAGGAACGGCTACGAGCAGCGCTCCTGCGCCAATACCGCCATCGCCGCGCGTGATGTGGCGCATGAAAAGCGCCTGAACGTCGCGGCAATCTGCTCAAAAGGCGCCGCCGATGAATACGGGCTGAAGGTGCTCGACAGCCACCTGCAATCCAACAGCGGCAACACGACGCGGTTTATCGTGATTTCCAAGGAGCTGATTATTCCCGACGGCGCGAACAAGGTCAGCCTGTGCTTCTCACTTCCCCATGTGCAGGGCTCGCTCTATACCCTGCTCTGCCGCTTCAATTCGCTCGGGCTCAACCTCACCAAGATCGAGTCCCGGCCGATTCCCGGCAAGGATTTTGAGTACCTGTTCTACCTCGACTTCTCCGGCAACGTCCACAGCGACAGCGTGACGGAGCTGCTCTCTCAGCTGAGAGAGGAAATGCCTGAGTTCAGCTTTCTGGGCAACTACAACGAGGAAAGTGTATAAACACAAGGGCTTGCGGCGCAAGCCCTTTTTGCTTGCCGCTGCCTATTTTCACTAAAAAATAACACTTGCAGTTTTGGCTGATTCGTGGTACAATAAATAGTCAAGGGTCAGATAATATTCAAATGGGAAAACATGCCATTTCACGCGGTTTTTCCCCGTTTTTTCTGTATAAAACCAATGAAATCTTTACCGGAGTTCGGAGGCGGCATTTTGAAGCTAGGACTGGACATTGGCTCAACGACTATCAAATGCGTTGTGCTCGACGAGGAAAACAAGCTGATTTACAGTACATACGAGCGCCATTTTTCGCAGATTACCGAGAAAATCGCGGAGCTGCTCAACCGCGTCCGCGGTGAAATCAAGGGCGCGGAAAACGCCAAGGTCGCGCTGTCCGGTTCTGCCGGCATGGGCGTGGCGCAGGACTGCGGCATTGAATTTGTGCAGGAGGTTTACGCGACGCGCGTCGCGGCAAACACCTTCATTCCCGGCACCGACGTTGTGATTGAGCTAGGCGGCGAGGACGCGAAGATTCTCTTTTTGACCGGCGGTCTGGAGGTGCGCATGAACGGCACCTGCGCTGGCGGCACCGGCGCGTTTATCGACCAGATGGCTACCCTGCTCAACGTGCCGCTTGAGGAGCTGGATGACCTCGCCAAGCAATACGAAAAGACCTACACCATCGCCTCCCGCTGCGGCGTTTTCGCCAAGACTGATATCCAGCCGCTGCTCAACCAGGGCGCGCGCAAGAGCGATATTGCGGAGAGCATCTTCAACGCCGTCGTCAGCCAGACCGTTGCCGGACTGGCGCAGGGCAGAGAAATCACCGGTAAGATTGTCTACCTCGGCGGACCGCTGACCTTCATGAGCGAGCTGCGGCGCTGCTTTGACCGCACGCTGAACACCAAAGGTATCTGCCCCGAAAACTCTCTCTATTATGTCGCCTGCGGCGCGGCTCTCTGCGCGCAGGAACCGATTGACTTTGATGAAGTCATTGATAAAGTCAGGAATTATCACGGCTCCGGCAATTTCGCCTTCAATCCGCCGCTGTTTGCCACCGAGCAGGATTACGCGGCTTTCAAAAGCCGTCACGACAGGGCGACGGTGAAGCAGAAGGAGCTAAAGGGCTACACCGGCAAGGCTTATATCGGCATGGACGCCGGCTCCACTACCGTCAAGGGCGTGGTGCTCAACGAGGACGGCGAGCTGCTGTACTCCAAATACCTGCCCTCCAAGGGCAATCCCGTGGAGATTATCCGCGACTTCTTAAACGAAATCTACTCCCTCAATCCGCAGCTGAACGTCGCTTCGTCGGCGGTCACCGGCTACGGCGAGGATATTATAAAGAACGCCTTTTCCGCCGATTACGGCATTGTCGAGACCATCGCCCACTTTACGGCGGCGAAGTACTTCATGCCGGACGTGGAGTTTATCATCGACATCGGCGGTCAGGATATCAAGTGCTTCAAGATTCACAACGGCGCGATTGACAACATCTTCCTCAACGAGGCTTGTTCCTCCGGCTGCGGCAGCTTTTTGCAGACCTTTGCCAACGCCCTCGGCTACGGCATTGAGGAGTTTTCGCGTCTCGGACTCTTTGCCAAGCGCCCCGTTGACCTCGGCTCACGCTGCACCGTCTTTATGAACTCCAGCGTCAAGCAGGCGCAGAAGGACGGCGCGACAATCGAGGACATCTCCGCCGGACTCTCCCTGAGCGTCGTCAAGAACGCGCTCTACAAGGTTATCCGCGCCTCCAGTCCCGACGAGCTGGGCAAGCGGATTGTTGTCCAGGGCGGCACCTTTCTCAACGACGCAGTGCTCCGCGCGTTTGAGATGGAAATGGGCGTGGAGGTCGTCCGGCCGAACATCGCCGGACTCATGGGAGCTTACGGCGCGGCGCTGTACGCCATGAAAAAATCCAAGGGCAAGGGCAAGAGCACCCTCTCGACTGCCGGGGATTTGAAAAACTTCGTTCACGAAATCCGCGTTACCAACTGCGGATTGTGCAATAACAACTGCCGCCTGACGATTAACTCCTTTGGCGGCGGCAAAAAATTCATCGCCGGCAACCGCTGTGAGCGCCCGATTACCAAAAAGGCGCCTGCTACCGGCTTGAATATGTATGAATACAAGCTCAAGCTGATTGACAGCTACCAACCCAAGGAAGGCTTGCGCGGCAAGCTGGGCATTCCGATGGGGCTGAACATGTTCGAACTCTACCCCTTCTGGTACCGGTTCTTTACGGAGCTGAAATTTGAGGTCGTGCACTCGCCCTACTCCAACCGTAAGCTCTATCAGCGTGGTCAGCAGACGATTCCGAGCGACACCGTCTGCTTCCCGGCAAAGCTGATGCACGGTCATGTGCAGACCTTGATTGACCAGGGCGTGGAGACAATCTTCTATCCCTGTCTGTCCTACAACTTTGACGAGCACCTCGGCGACAATCACTACAACTGCCCGGTGGTCGCCTACTATCCCGAGGTTATCCGCAACAACATGAAGGATATCCGCAAGGTCAACTTCATCAAGGAATACTTCGGCATTCACCGTCCCAAGGACTTCCCCAAGAAGGCGTATGAGCGCCTGAGCTTCTACTTCCCCGACCTCAGCCTGAATGAAGTCAGACTGGCGGCAAAGCGCGCCTACGAGGAACAGGAAGAATACCGCGCCAAGGTGCAGGCAAAGGGCGACGAGATTATCCGTCAGGCGGAACGGGAAGGCAAGAAAATCTTTGTTCTCGCCGGCAGACCGTATCACATCGACCCTGAAATCAACCACGGCATCGACAAGCTGATTGCCGGCTTTAACGTCGCGATTGTCAGCGAGGACGTAGTGTCCTCACGTGTGGAGCGCTTCCACACCGACGTCCTCAACCAATGGACGTACCATTCGCGCCTGTACGCGGCGGCAAAATACGTCACCACCAGACCGGATATGGAGCTGGTGCAGCTGGTTTCCTTCGGCTGCGGCGTTGACGCGATTACCACCGATGAGGTGCGCGAGATTCTGGAAGAAAAGAACAAAATCTACACCCAGATTAAAATTGACGAAATCACCAACCTCGGCGCCGTCAAAATCCGTATCAGAAGCCTTCTCGCGGCGATTGACGAGGATTGACGCATAATTCCATTAAATTAGACGGGAACATCTTATGGCTGAATTAAAATACGACAAAAAAACCGGACGATTGCTGTTTACCAAGCAGATGAAACGCGAATACACAATTCTCATGCCCAACATGGCGCCGATACACTTCCGTATTCTCAAGAACGTGTTCG
>CAMVTS010000075.1 GCA_947170465.1 uncultured Clostridia bacterium | reverse complement strand
AGAAGGTATACGGCTTGATCTCCTCGATATTTTCCGTGAGCTTCAGCTTATACTGACCCTTCACCTTGTTTGTATAATCTATCAGCTGAGTGTTGCTGTTGTTGCCGAGGATCGTGATCTTTTTGCCGTTAAAGGTCTTGGGGATCTCGAGCAGCGTCATATTACCCACAGGACCGGTGTAACGGTTGATCTGATACGTGCTGCCGCTGAGAGTGAAGTCGAAGTAGGAAAGCGAAAGGTCGCTGAGCTCCTCGCCCATGCTGCCGTCGGAGTTGACCGCGTAATTCTTATTTCCCAGCCGATAATGCTCAACCGTACCGAGCTTGTAGTCGCCGCTTTCATCTATATGCGGCTCGACGCGGTCGACGAGCATAGCGACATACGGCGTCAGTGTTTTTCCGTTGAAAACTTCGAGCTGACCATATGTATATGTATCGCTGTAGGTGTCAGTGCCGTCCGTCAGCGTCTGACCGTCGGCAATTATGAGATTATCCGCAGTGAAATTTGCGGCATAGATGCTGTCGGTGTAGTTCGTCCAGCCAAGCAGGATATCGTTGTAAGAATATAGCTGTCCGCCGATACTCACATTACCGCCGCTTATCACAATGTCTTCAGCGTTGAAATCCTTTGTAACATCCACATTGCCTCCGCTGATCCTCACAGTCGTGTCGTCTTGGGAACTGCTGATTTTTCCGTCAACGTTGACCGTGCCGCCTGACACGGTGAAATCACCGTTACAGTTGACGCCGCCGCCGGAAGAAGGCTTAACATACAAAGAACCGCCTGAGATATTGAAATCGCCGCTGCAATCAAGCGCCCAGTACCAATCGCTGTTAATGCTTACATCGCCGCCTGAAATAACAAAACCGGATGTCGTCTTGATATGCCGGGCAGTGAGAGAGCCGCCCTTGACGCTGACGGCGTTGCCCTCAACGCTGCTGCGAACCGTTGTTTCTCCGCCGATCACATTAAGAGTTTCTGCATAAATATAATCTGCACTGAGCGCTCCCTCGTTTTCGCCGGGAGCGCGATAGAGTGAAAGCGAAGTTTCCTCGATCGAGTCCTGCTTTCCGATATCATACATATCATAATGAGTTGTAAGCTTTGCGCCGTCGCAGAGGATGATCTTAACGCTGCCGTCGAGTACGACGTCGTCCTGCAGCTCAACGTCGCCGCCGACATAGTACCAACCGGCTCCGAGAGCTGTCGTGTCATTTGTTACAGGCTTCGCCGAAGCGGTCTTGACAGCGCCGTTCTCATCGATGTATTCAACCCTGTCGAGGACGTCGAACACCGCTGTGACCGTTACGTCGGAGGCAGGCATCGTAAAGCTGTTGTCCTCAAAAAAGGTTCGTTTATTCTGCGAGTTGGTGTAATACAGCGCCGAAAGTGAATACCCGTCGTCGGCTGTAATATCGAGCGCGACCCGTTCGCCTTCGTGTGCCGTGGTCTGACGGGCGCTGACCGTGCCGTGAGCGCAGTCGCCGACGGTGATATCGAAGATTATTTGGAAGGTCTGCGTCACGGAATATTCCTCTCCGTTGAAGCTGCATCGCGCTGCCGCGGTTCTGTTCTTGCCGCTGTCCTGAATCGCAACCTTCGCCTTTACCCTCTGCACGTCGCCGCAGCCGGCGTCGGTACAGTGGAAAACAGCAGTCGCGTCGGTGTATTCATTGGACCATTCCCAGTCGGGCTGCGCGTAATGATGCCGGTTATACGGAGTCAGAGTTTTGCCCCCGATATATTCGATCTGATCGGAAGTCAGCGTGAGCGAATAGGTATTCGTACCGTCCGTCAGCTCTTTGCCGTCGGTCACAGTGACATTACCGTTTTGGTGTATTCTGTCAGCCTTGAAGCTGTCGTCCCGGCTGCTCCAGCCGAGTATTAAATCCGAATTGCTTCCCACAGTGTACGCCGTAACGTTGCCTCCGACGATCCTCACGGGCTCGCCGCTCAGATATTCAACATCGTTGACGCCTCCGGCAACAGTCATGGTGTTGTCCGCACCGAACGTTTTACCCGTGACTGTTCCGCCGTACTGGGCGAAGTATTCTGTCCTGACAGGTCTGTCGGGTGAACTGAGCGTGCCGGTGTGATTTTGCTGTCCGTAAATATTCAGCGAGGTATATGTATCTGACGAGCCCCAGCGTATGGCGTTGCCGAAATCGCTGTAGTCGCCGACGAAGGTCATTGTTTTTCCGTCTGCGAGTATCAGCTCTACCTGACCCTTGATAAAGATGGTTTTCCTTATATTCAGATCTTGCCCGAGCACATACCGGCCGCTCGTAAGACAGAGATCGGAGTTCGTCAGGACTCTTGCCCTGGCCGTTGCCGGTGCGCCGTTCTTATCTATATAGGTCGTGTCTGCCGTCTGCAGATAGACCGCGGTCAAAGTCTTATCTTCAATAAAACTGATAACATCTCCCGGTGCGTAGTATATGCCGTTTGACTTCCAGCATACAAACTCCGAGCCGGTGGGCGTATTCTGACATTCCGGCGCGATATAATCCGATTTCAGAGGCACTTGAAGCTCGGTTATCCTTTCTCCGCTGTCAGATTGCTCGATAAATTTCAGAGCAGTGGGCTCGGAATGGACTCCGCAGACGGTACAGGTACCATCGACCCAATTATGTCGTTGCTTTGATTCAAGAAAGATGCTGCCGCATTCCGCGCAGAATCGCGCGTGATCATATGAATCATAATATTGGTATTCCGTCGACGAAGAATGCTCGCAGGGGTATATCTTTGCGTATTTGGAATTCCAAACAGCATCGTAGCGGCTGCTTCCTTTATATTCCGAAACGCTGTCCTTGCCTGAACCGGCTTTCACCTTCAGCGTGCTCGATAAAGACAGAGTTCCGGCTGAGGGACCTGCAAAACTGTTATAGTCGCCGTAGCCGATAGATATTCCCCAGCCGTCTTTTCCGGCTACCGCCTCGACCGTGCTGTTGCCGTCGATGCTGCAATAACCACCGTCGGCGTCCTCGCCTGCGCCTATACCCGCGCCGTATGACTTACCCTCAGCATATACATTTGAATTCCTGATCTCAATACGACCGCCGTTGCCGTCCTCGCCGCCGCCTATGCCTGCCGCGTCCGTGCCGCCTCTGGCTTTGACAGTGGAATTCTCGATCACGACGGTATCGCCGTCGGCGTCGTCGCCGCCGCCGATCCCCGCCGCGTAACCGCCGCCGTTAGCTTGGATGTCGGGACAATTTCTGATGGTGATATTGCCGCCGTCGCCGCCCTCGCCGCCGCCTATGCCTGCGCCGTCTGTTTTGCTTTCCGCAACGATCTTGGGACAGTTCTCAAGCACAATAGTACCGCCGCTGACAGCGTCGCCGCCGCCTATGCCCGCGCCGTAGCGTCCGCCGTGAGCTATGATTACGCAGTTGGTTATCGTGATATTTGCCGCCGAGTCGGCTTCATCGCCTGTTCCGATACCCGAGCCGTCCTGAGGACAGCTCGCATTTACATTTGCGTTGCTGAGCTTGATGGTTACGCCGCCGGGAGCGGAGTTGCCGGACCCGAGACCTGCTGCGTCCTCTGTGCTGGTAGAGGTGACCTCTCCGCCCGTGATCGTGATGGTATTCACAGTTCCTCTGTTTCCGCCGCCTATGCCTGCGGCATAATCGCCGCCGCGAGCCTCGGTAAGACTGTCTTCAATAGTGATATTACCGCCGTTACCGCTGTCGCCGCCGCCTATAGCTGCGCCGGTATGCGTTCTTGTGAAGAGTTCAGCCATCAGGGACGCAAATATCACGCCTGCGGCGTAGCTTGCCGCAAGATGGAAATCATACATGCTTCCGCCAAACTCTTCAAGCTTAGCACCGAAGAGACATTTGAACATCGCCTGGTCAAGTGCGTTTATGACCTTGTTGTTATAGAACGTGGTTGTGACAGTCGGATCTGTGATAGCTGTAACTGTGCTGCGGCGGATCGTGATATCTCCCGCAGCGGTGCCGTCGCCGCCGCCGATTCCCGCACCGCCTGCTTTTCCTTTTACTGCGACCCAGCTATCCTCAATGAGCACTGTGCCGGGAGTGCCGCTCTTGCCGCAGCCTATGCCCGCGCCGCGGAAGGAGCTGCTTTGGATAACGCTGTTCTTGACAGTGACAGTGCCTGCGCCTGCGTCCTCACCGCCGCCGATACCTGCGCCGTTAGCGCCGTAATCGGGATTATCCTCAGCTCCGGCAAAACGGCTGTACATCGTAATGTTTACGGTACTGTCGGTTATATTGATCGTTTGCCCCGAACCGCGAGAACCGCTTCCGATGCCTGCACAGCCATTATCCGAGTAGTAATCATAGCTGCGTCCCCTGATATAACAGTTTTTGATATTGATGACGCCGCTCTGGGGACAGTCTGTACCCGAGCCGATCCCGCCAGCATTATCATTTACCACATCAAGTCTGCCGCCGAGAATGTCGATAGGGCCGTTGGCTGATTTATAGCCGCCGCCTATCGTCGCGGCATAAGGAGATGAATAACTCGTTGCGTTAATGCTGCCGCCTAATATTCGAATATTGTTGCTCTCGCTGTATGCAGCCTGCTCGCCGCCGCCGATTGTCGCTCCCTTTCTTTGGTAGTCGTTTCTCTGCCAGATATCATCATACGCTTTTACGCTGCCGCCGTAGATGCTGATCCTGCCTGAGCCGCCCAATTCACCGCCGCCGATGACCGCAGAATGGCATTGATAGTTCAGCTTTGCTTCGATCTTTCCGCTGAAAAAGTTGATATTACCGCCGTTCTCACCGTAGCTGCCGCCGATGACCGCGGTCTTTCCCGAGCCGCCCTCGGCATATATCTTGCCGGTATCCTCATACTGTGAATATACATTCAGCGTTTGATTGCCCTGAACGTGAGCCCCGGCGCATGTTAGCGTGCTGTTATTATACAGAATGATGCTCGCTTCATCCACCAAGAAAAGTCGCTGAGAGATATTTGTGTTCTTTGTCACGACGTAGGTTTTGCCGTCTTCAAGATACCATGTATCGCTTTCCATTACGATGCAATCCGTCTCGTGCTTTATCTGTCTGAGCGCAAGCTCGATATCGCTGTCCCAATAGCGGCTGACATAAATATAGCCGTCTGTTCTCAGCACAGCCTCGCCGTTTTCCGAACCAACCTCAGAGGTATCCTCGCCGCTTTCAAAGAAATACAGTGAAGCAGGGGCTGAATTATGTGAGGAGTAACCGTTGGTAATTCTCCGCTTTGTATCCTTCGCGGTCACGCCGATACTCGCATCTGAGTCAAGGCAGCCGACTACGCTTATATATTTACCGGGACAGAGATATACGTCATCGGCGTTGTTTCCCTCTATAACAGGTGAGCCGCTCATTTTTATATTGTCCTGCGCATAGATTCCGCTGCCGGCTGTAAGAGCAATATTCTTCGTGACAGAGCCGCCGGTCATTTCAAAAGATGCGCCTCTTGCCGAGAATACACCGCCGCCGTCAGTATAGGCGACGTTGTCCCTTATTTCTGCGCCGTTGATTTTGAGCGTGCCGTGATTATCGATTCCGCCGCCGCCGTACTGTGTGGTTCTGTTCCCGATTATCCTTGCGCTGCCGCTTATGTTGACGGTTCCTGTATTATATATGCCTGCGCCGTCAAGAGCGGTGTTTTCGCCGATAGTGCCGCCGGTAAAATTCAAAGTACCTTCGTTATAAACGCCGCCGCCTTTATCAGACGCAGCGTTGCGGGCTATCCATCCGCCCTGCATATTCAGAGTTCCCTTGTTACAGACGCCGCCGCCGTTCGTATTGTAGCCGCCTACAACACCGCCGTCACTGCCTGCCGAATTGGTCAAAGTCAATGTCGCGCCGCTTTCTATCAGGATAACATAGCCGTTCTCCTCCTCTTTTTCAAGATTACGTGAAAGCGTATGGCCGTTCAGATCCAATTTGATCGATCTGCCGGCAGGAACAGTCAGCGCTCCTCCGGCGTTGATATCACTCGCAAGCGTGATCGAACCGGAGTATATGATCTCACCTTGAAGCTCATCCCATGCAGAAACGATCGTCGCCGCGCTTACCTCAATGGGCGCGATCGTGAACAAACCGATCAGCATCGACAGTATGAGCAATAAGCTCACGGGCATTCTGATTATTCTCATTAAGGAAACCTCCCCATACTTTTTCTTAATAATCATATCATATCTTTACCGAAGATTCAATTATGATAACAAAAAAAGCCGACTGTAAAAGTCAGCTTCAACAGATAAAGGAAAACTCGCTGCAAGTATTGGCATCTTCCTATTTTCACACCTCGTCGCCAAGGCACTATTTTCGGCACTACAGGGCTTAACTTCCGTGTTCGGTATGGGAACGGGTGGACCCCCTGCGTCATCGACACCAATTTAATTTGCAGCGAGTTTTTGGCTCCCCCAACTGGGCTCGAACCAGTGACATCATGATTAACAGTCATGCGCTCTCCTTACTGTCACACTCAACACCCGAGTGTGTTATCCAAGTGATTGTTGGACAAGTTTGTGAGCACTAATTCATTTCGCTACTATAGATAATTGGTATTTCCTTTTATCTATATTATATAGTATCCTAAACAAATGTCAACTAACCAATTAATCATTTCCCAATGATGATTGTTTTAAAAACTTCTATTGTTTCAAGAGCCATCTTGACAGATTCCTCAACCGGATACTTTTTAGAATAAAAATCTATTCCATAGCGATCACTATCCTCATTGATATATCTTTGATCTTGAGTACCAATAGCTATTATTACTGGGCGTTTTGGATTATAAGAAAACACGAATGATCTAATCGCTTCATATGATTGTTTACAAGATGTCGCCAAATCAATATCGACAACCGCGCAGTGTATATGTGATATCTCTTTTATATCCACATTATCATAACTACTATAAATTGATTTTTCGTGTAAATCCGGATACTCTTTAATTACTCGTGAAAATGATGTCTGCCATTCTGTATCATCTGTAACCAGCACTATTTCAACAGCCATAATCTAAACCTCTAAAAATGCAATGTCGTGCAGAAATGCGAAAGATTTATGACATGAAGATTGCGCGCTTATGTGCAGCCGGGAATGATTAGAGGTTCCCTTATTTAGATTTATGCTGTTGTTTTTTATGCTTGGACGGTTTGTTAATGGTATCAAGCGTTTTTCCGAAAACGAAAAACCGGTCGTACAAGTATTCCAGCACCAGATTGCACGCCATATTCAAAATCGTGACAAGTATATCGTTCCATCCGCAGCTCTCCGCCAAAAAGTTTCCCAAAATAGTGGAGAGCGGCGTGAACACCGCGTAAAAGAGCGCAACCTTCAGCATGGCAACCGGTACGTTTCCGGCGGAACGGAATGTGAACCGTCTGTTTAATGTAAAATTCCAAAGAACAGACAGGACAAGCGCAATCAGATATTTCGGCCAGTAAGGCCATGGCGTAAAGCCGTCAAGCAGCGCAAACGCGGCAAACTCAATCACCCCGGCGGAAACCGAGAAAAGCGCGAATTTAATCCCACGGGATATTTCCTTCCGATTTTTCAAATTGACGTCCCTCCGTGTTCAGGTGTTCAAGTCCTTAAAGCCGGCAGCATTCGACTTGTATAGCTTTTTGAAAACGCGGTAATTGCGCTCATACACCTCTTTATTTGCAGGATTCGGATGATAGGAGCGGTTTGGCTGAATCAGCTGCTGAGAGAGCTCGAGTACATCCGTCTTTTTGATGCCGGCCGCAACCACCAGAGCGGTGCCGATCGCGCCGACCTCCTGCGCGTTGCCGACGGTTTCAATCGTGCGGCAGGTAATATCCGCCAACATTTGGCAGGTAACGGGCGACAGGGAGCCGCCGCCGACAAAACGTATGGTATCAGAGGTTTTTACCTTTTTCGCTTCACATTCGAGCAGCCACCGAAGATGATAGCAAATGCCCTCCAGAACCGCGCGTATGAGTTCCCGCTTTCCTGTTTCAAGCTTGATGTTAAAAAACATACCCGCCGCCTTGGAATCCTCAAACGGACAGCGGTTGCCATGAAGCCACGGCGTAAAAATAACGCCGTTCGCGCCTGCCGGAACCTTGCTGACCTCGGAGGAAAGGTAGTCGTAAAGGCTTTTGAATTTGTTTTCGACGCTATCCGTCACCTTTGACTTCCTGATATAGATATCTATTTCATCCAGCGCAAGGTGATGCATTACCCATTCAAAGCACTTTCCGGCTGTTTCCAGCTCGGCGTAATAATTGAAGTATCCGTGCTTTGCGGACAGCACGCCGGTTATCATTGCATTAATATCCACCGTCTGACAGTCAAGGAACGTCGATACCCAGCCGGATGTGCCGACATAAATATGCGTGTCGCCCGGCTTGGTGCAGCCTGCGCCGATGTTCACAAATGTGGTATCTCCGCCGCCTCCGAAAACAGGCGTTCCTGCTTTCAGCCCCAGATCGGCGGCGGCTTTTTCCGTCAGTCCGCCGACCTGATCCGTACAGTTGATAATCGTCGCCAGATGCTCGGGCTTGACCTTGTACATCTTGACAAGACCCTTGTTCCAGCCTTCCCTGCCCTTGCGCGTGTCATACAGAAAGGTAGCAAAAGCGGAGTCCGCCGTCCGGATAATTTTACCGGTACAGCGCGATACAAGATAGTCGTTTACATCAAGCCATTTACAGACCTTTGAAAAAACCTCCGGTTCATGATTCTCCACCCACTTGTATTTCCAGACAGGATCCTTGACGCTGGTGGAGCCGGCATAATTGACGCGCAGGTTTCTGAGCAGCTTATACAAACTGCAGCCGGACACCTTAATGAGTCCCTTTCCCATACACGCCTTAAACTCATTCACGCCGCGCTGATCCATATAGCTCATCGGACGTCGAAGCGCTTTTCCGTTTTCATCAACCAGCACAACGCCCTGCATCTGTGCGCAGAAAGCCAGTCCCGATACCTCCGAAGGCGTTACATCTGTCTGTTCAAACAGCTCCTTTGTCGTTTGACACACAGCCTGCCACCATTCCTCCGTGTCCTGTTCAGCGCCGCCGTTTTCAAGAATATACAGATGATAGGACGCGGCAGCGCTTGCAATAAGCCGGATTTCAGCGTCAATATAAAACAGACAGGTTTTTAAGCTGCTGGTGCCGAAATCATATATAATAACATACATCACTTATTCCTCTCTGAGATGAATCTTCCAACCGGTGTTTATTTTCTTTTTCACCTTTTTCATGGTTTCCTCGTCGAGATCAGGCCAGTCTGTCAATGTGGTAGCGTGATTGGTTACAAGATAGGCTTTTTCGGAACACAAGGCAAGCGGCGTATCGGCAAGTGAATCGGAGTAAAAGTTATCAATTTTCGGAAAGTCGTGGTCAATCATATACCTTGCTTTTTCCTTTGCGTACATCAGGTTATTTGTAAATACACCGAACTCAAGATCATATTCCGACGCGACACAGCGCACGCCAAGCCGCTTGGCAATCGGCTCGATAATACACAGCGGTGAAGCGCTGATAATAAGGTCGTCGGGCTTTTTCTGTGCAAGATACCACGCCGATATTTTCTTTTCATTTTTATCCCAGTACCGTTTAATCTGCACGTCAAAATCATCAATCATCGTCAGATAGCTGAAAACCTTGCGCTGCATCAGGCAGTTGGGAACCTTGCCTCTTTTGTATTGAATCAGGTACTTGATCGCCTTTGGAAAATAGGTAAACAACAGCTTTGGATGGCGACGCATACACCAGATTCCAAAGTCAATCGTGCAATCTGTATAGTAAATCGTTCCGTCAAAATCATAAACATTCATTGCTTTTTCTCCTTGCAAACAGAGTAAAATGTTTCAGACTAATATCTCAATATAAGGTAAAGAGAATTTCCATATGTATACTTCCTTGTCATCGCTTCACAGCCGTATGCATTATACCATACTTTTCATAATTATTAAACCCTTTTATTAAAGGGAACCTAATGATTATTAAATTTATATAATACCAAATTTAATAGTAAAAGTCTATAACCTTCGCAAAGCTGCGAAGGTTTTTTGATATAGCGTGTTATTTAAGATGCCATTGT